>CAJMRR010000005.1 GCA_905215835.1 uncultured bacterium
TCGTCCCACGTACGGGACGACCGCCGCTTTTTGCTATCTGTCAACTGGCGCCGCGGGGACAGGTCCCCATGCATCAAGGAGTTGACTAGAGCTCGCAGGCAACCTTGTAGCCATCGCCGATGGCGTCGCGGATGTTGCCGCACTTGTTGGCGTCACCCAGCACGTGGGTGGTAACGCCGGCAGCGGCAAGGTCGTCGGCAAGCTTGGTGTTGGGACGATAGCCCATGGCAAGCACCAGCGTATCGGCACCGGCGATGGTGTGGACCTCGCCGTCCTTCTCGTAACTGATGGTGTCCTCGGTGATCTCGGTCACCTTGGCCTCGGTCAGCACGTGGACGCCCTTTGAGAGCATGCGCGTGATGAGCACCGCGCGACCGGCACCGCCCTCGTTGGCGGCGAGCGTCTTGGTCATCTCGATGACGGTGACATCGCGGTTGGCCGGCGACAGGTCGTTGACCAGCGGGGCCAGGTAATCTGCCGTCTCGCAGCCAACGGTGCCGCCGCCCACGATGACGATCTTCTTGCCCGGGAAAGCCTTGCCGCCCAGCAGGTCGTCAGCTGTCATAACCTGCTTAAAGCCCTGCATAAAGGCCGGAGCGATGGGCTCGGCGCCATAAGCCAGGACAACCTCGTAACCCGCGTAGTCACGCTGAATGTCCTCGGCAGTAAGCTCGGTGCCAAAGATGCACTTTACGCCCGCATCGGCCAGGCGACGGTACTGATACTTGATCACGCGGGTGAGCTCCTGCTTTGCCGGCGGAACGGCTGCGATGCGCATCTCGCCGCCCGGCTCGTCCTGCTTATCCACGAGCACCACGTTGTGGCCGCGCTTGGCGGCAATGTAGGCTGCCTCCATGCCCGCAGGACCAGCACCCACAACAAGCACGTTCTTGGCCTCGGCGGCAGGCTCGTAGCCAGCCTCGTCGCGCTCCACGTCCGGATTAACGGTGCAGGAGATGCGCTTGCCAAACATAATGCCGTTCAGGCAGCGCAGGCAGCCAATGCAGGGGCGAATATCGTCGGCGTTGCCGGCAGCGGCCTTGTTGCAGAACTCGGCATCACACAGATTGGCGCGGCCCATCATGCAGATGTCGGCGGCGCCGTCCTCGATCAGCTCCTCGGCAATCCAGGCCTCGTTGATGCGTCCAACGGTGGCAACGGGAATGTTGACGTGCTTTTTGATCTCGCGCGAGCAGGCGGCGTGCGAGGCCTGCTGCGTGCCGGCGGCGGGAATCGCGGAGCCGCGCTTGATGGTGGTGCCGCCCGACACATGAATCATATCGACGCCGGCCTTCTCCAGGCGACGTGAGACGTAGATCATGTCGTTGAGGGTCAGGCCGCCATCGGTGTACTCATCGCCCGAGATGCGGACGTCGATGATAAAGTCCTTGCCGCAGCGCTCGCGAATCTCAGCGATGACCTCGAGCAAAAAGCGCATGCGAGCGTCGAGCGAGCCGCCGTACTCGTCGGTACGCTTGTTATAGAGCGGGGTCAAAAAGCCGCCGAGCATGCCGTGGGCGTGCGCCGCATGGACCTCGACGCCATCGACGCCAGCCTTCTGCATGCGCACGGCAGCGTCGCCAAACTGATGCGTGAGCTCGTGAATCTCGTCGACCGTGATGGGGCGCGGTGCCTCGCGGGCGTAAGACGGGCCCACAAAGGACGGAGCGATCAGGCGCGGCGTGCCCGGAACGTTAAAGGCCATGTAGGCGGGGTGGAAGAGCTGCGGCATGATCTTGCAGCCGTACTCATGGACGGCCGCGGCGAGCTTTTCCCAGCCGGGGATAAACGTGTCGTCGTAGCAGCACATGTCACCCGGCAGATAGGTATAGGTGGGCTCGACCGTCACGACCTCGGTGATGATGAGGCCCACGCCGCCCTTGGCGCGGGCACGATAATGATCGACCAAGTCGTCGGTCACATAGCCATGATCGGCCAGGTTGGTGGACACCGGCGGCATAAAGACGCGGTTCTTGACCTCGGTCGTACCGACCTTGATCGGACTAAAGAGCATCGGGTAGGCGGAGGACTCCATACAGGGTTCCTTTCATTTGAGCCGCTCGGCGGCAGTTGCTGACGTACCTATCGTATCAGCAACCGCACAGCACCCGACCGCACGCGCTCCCCTGCCTACGTATCGACCCACAAAAAAGTTGCGGTGAGATACGGAGCAATCGAGGCTTTTGACAGCCAAAACTGTCCGTATTTCACCGCAACTGATGGGCGGGGTGGAATTGAGGGCTCAGATAGTCAGTCATGCCCTCATCCGCCACTCCCCCACCTACAGCGCGCCGTCCAGCATAAGGTTCACCTTGAGCACGTTGACCGTGGGCTCGCCGAACACGCCGAGGAAACGGCCCTTGGTGCACGCGGCGATGATGTCGCGCACCTCGTCCTCACTTTTGCCCGTGGCCTTGGCAAGGCGCGGGACCTGGTACTCGGCGGCATCCGGAGAGATCTCCGGGTCGAGGCCGGACCCCGAACACGTCACCAGGTCGACGGGCACAGCGTCTATATCGGCATCGGGATTGGCGGCGCGGATCTTCTTCGCGCGCGCATCTATCAGCTGCCGATACTCCTCACTCGCCGGGGACAGGTTGGACGGGGCACCGTACGCCATGAGCTCGCCGTCTTCGCCTTCGACAATTGACACGTTCTGGATGCGGCCCCACATGTGGTCCTCATCCTCAAAGTTCTGGCCGATCAGCTCGGAGCCCACGATCTTGTCGTCGACCTTGATGAGCGAACCGTTCGCCTGATACGGGAACGCAACCTGGGCGATGCCGGTCACGACGAGCGTATAGCCCAGACCGCAGACAACGGTAAACAGCGCGAACACGCCCAGTGCGCGCGATGCGATACCTTTGAACATACATACCTCCGTCTACATCATGCCAATACCGAACAAGGCCAGCAGCATGTCGATAATCTTGATGAATACGAACGGCGCCACAATACCGCCCAGGCCCCACACCAGCAGGTTGTGGGTCAGCAGCTGGCCGGACGAAAGCTCGCGGTACTTCACGCCTTTCAGGGCGGCAGGAATCAGCGCGACGATGACCAGCGCGTTGTAGATAATGGCGGACAGCACGGCAGTCAACGGGCTGGTGAGCCCCAGGATGTTGAGGGCGTCCAACCCGGGGTAGATCGGCGAGAATAGCGCCGGGATGATGGCGAAATACTTGGCGACGTCGTTGGCGACCGAGAAGGTCGTGAGCGAGCCGCGGGTCATGAGCAGTTGCTTGCCGATACGCACGATATCGATGAGTTTGGTGGGGCTGGAGTCGAGGTCGACCATGTTGCCGGCCTCCTTGGCAGCCTGGGTTCCCGTGTTCATGGCCACGGCGACATCCGCCTGCGCCAGCGCCGGCGCGTCGTTGGTGCCATCTCCGGTCATCGCGACCAGATGGCCCTCATGCTGGAACGCGCGGATCTTATCGAGCTTGCCCTCGGGCGTCGCTTCGGCCAGGAAGTCATCCACACCGGCCTCGGCGGCGATGGCGGCGGCCGTCAGCGGATTATCACCCGTCACCATTATGGTCTTGATACCCATGCGGCGCAGATCGGCGAACTTTTCCTTCACGCCGGACTTGATGATGTCCTTAAGGTAGACGACACCCAGCACACGTCGGTCCTTTGCCACGACCAACGGGGTGCCGCCCACCTTCGCAATGCGTTCGACGGCCTCGTCGCACTCCTTCGAGAACACTCCTCCGGCAGCCTCCACATAAGCGCGAACGGAATCGGCCGCACCCTTGCGAATCTCGCTGTCGGCGTAGTTCACACCGGACATGCGGGTCGCCGCGGTGAAGGGGATGAACTCCATGCCCTTATCCTCGAGTGTGCGGCCGCGCAGCCCAAACTGCTCCTTGGCGAGCACGACGATGGAGCGGCCCTCGGGGGTCTCATCCGCCAGAGAGGACAGCTGCGCGGCATCGGCGAGTTCTGCCGGATCGACACCGTCGACCGGAATGAACTCGGCGGCCTGGCGGTTGCCCAAGGTGATGGTACCGGTCTTATCGAGCATGAGGATGTCGACGTCGCCGGCGGCCTCGATGGCGCGGCCGGACATGGCCAGCACGTTGGCCTCGTTCAGTCGGCTCATGCCGGCGATGCCAATGGCGGACAACAGCGCACCAATGGTGGTGGGCGCCAGACAGACGAGCAAGGCAACGAGCGTGGTCACAGCGGTGGGGTTCGCCATACCGTTGAGCCCTGCAGAGAAACTCGAGTAGCAGTACAGTGCGATCGTCACGAGGATGAAAATGACGGACAGAGCAACCAGAAAGATCTCGAGCGCGACCTCGTTGGGGGTCTTCTTGCGGGCGGCGCCCTCGACCATGGCGATCATCTTATCCAGGAAGCTCTGGCCAGGCTCGCTGGTAATTTTCACCACAATCCAATCGGAAAGCACGGTGGTGCCGCCAGTGACGGCAGAACGGTCGCCGCCAGCCTCGCGAACCACGGGTGCAGACTCGCCGGTGATGGCCGACTCATCAACCGAGGCGGCACCCTCGATGACATCGCCGTCTCCCGGAATCTGCTCGCCGGCGCGCACGACCACCAGATCCCCGCGTGAGAGCTCGGTACCGGGAACGACCGTGAAACGGTCCTTATCCTCGACGGACTCGATGCGATGGGCCTCGACGTCCTTTTTCGCCGCGCGCAGGGAATCTGCCTGCGCCTTACCGCGGCCCTCGGCAAGCGCCTCGGCAAAATTTGAAAAGAGGTCGGTCAGCCAGAGAATGACGGCAATGGCGATCACATAGTACGTGGGGACGTCGGCGTCCTGTACCCCAATAATTGAGGCGATAGCCAGAATGGAGGTCATGGCGGCCGACAGCCACACCAGGAACATGACCGGGTTTTGGACCTGGACACGGGGGTCAAGCTTGGCAAATGAATCGCGCACCGCGCGGCTCATCATGTCTTTTTGCATAGCCATAAATCTGCGACTCCTTTACGCAACCATCTGGAAGAATTCGGCAACGGGACCAAGCGCCAACGCCGGGAAGAAGCTCAGGGCGCCAATCAGCAGAACGACGAATACCAGCAGGAACACGAACATGGCATTGGTGGTGGAAAGCGTGCCGGCGCCCTCGGCGACCTTGCCCTTCCCGGCCAGCGAGCCCGCGATGGCGAGCGTGCCCGCAATCGGCAGGAACCGCGCGAACAGCATCTCGATACCCAGCAGCACGTTGATCCACGGGATGTTGCAGTTCATGCCGGCGAATGAGGAGCCGTTGTTGCCGCCAGCCGAAGTAAGGGTGTACAGGACCTCGGAGAAGCCATGCGCCCCGCCGTTGTTGAGTTGGTCGACAAGACCGGGCACCATGCAGGCGATAGTGGAGCTCACCAGAATGGCGAACGGGGTGGCGAGACACAGAACCACCGCCCAGCGCATCTCGGTCGGCTCGATCTTCTTGCCCAGGAACTCGGGCGTGCGGCCGACCATAAGGCCGGCGATAAATACCGTGAGGATGGCGAAGCCGATCATGCCGTACAGGCCGCAGCCCACGCCGCCGAACACCACCTCGCCCAGCGCTATCTGGAGCATCTGGACAAACCCGCCGAGCGGGGTGTAGGAGTCGTGCATGGAGTTGACCGAGCCGTTGGAAGCAGCCGTCGTGAAAGCGGACCAGGTAGAAGAGGAGGCGATGCCAAAGCGGCTCTCCTTGCCCTCCATGTTGCCGCCCGCCTGGCCATCGGTCATCTCGATGTTGACCGCGCCGCCATCTGCCAGCTGCGGCGTACCCATATGCTCGTTAACGGCGATGATGCCGGTAAAGACCACGAGCAGGATAAACATCGCCGCGAAGATGGCCTTGCCCTGCCTGGCATTCTTGACACCGATGCCGAAGGTGAAGCAGCAGGCGACCGGAATCAGCAGCAAGCTGGTCATCTCGATGATGTTGGTGAAGGCATTGGGGTTCTCATACGGATGCGCAGAGTTCGCGCCAAAGAAGCCGCCGCCGTTGGTGCCGGATTGTTTGATGGCAACCTGGCTGGCCGCAGGACCCTGGGGCAAAAACTGCTCGGTGACCACGCGGGCGCCCTCGACGACCTTGCCGTCGACCTTGACCGTGTCGCCCTCGATCTGGGCGCCGTCGATGACGCTCCAACCGCCGTCTGCATTAGGCTGGACAGCAACGGGCTCTACGAGCTCAGCCTTCTGAGCCGGCTGAAAATTGGAGATAACGCCACCGGCAGCCAGGCAGATGCCGAACACGAGGTTCAGCGGGATGAGCACATACAGGACGGTGCGGGTGAGGTCGACCCAGAAGGAACCCAGACCCTGCTCCTTGACCTGACGGAAACCGCGGATGAGCGCGAACATGACCGCAATACCGGTGCCGGCGGACAAGAAGTTTTGCACGGTGAGGCCCATGAACTGCACAAAGTAGGACAGGGTGGTCTCACCGGAATAGGATTGCCAGTTGGTGTTGGTTATGAAGGAAGCAGCCGTATTGAACGACAGGTCCCATGACACACCCGGCAGGTGCTGGGGATTGCCTGGCAAGAAAGACTGAAGCACCTGGAGTGCCACAAGAGCCACGAGGCCGATCCCCGAAAAGACCAGCACGCTCGCCAGATAGCGCCTACACCCCATCTGCTCTGCCGCGTCGATGCGAAGCAGACGATAGACGCCACGCTCCACAGGAGCAATCACAGGCGACAGGAACGTATGCTCACCATCCATGATATGGGCCATGAACCGACCGAGCGGAACGGCCAAGACGACGAGCACGGCAAAGTACAAGATGTACTGAATCGCAGCATCCATAGTTTACGAATCACTCCTCATCAGAATGTAGATGTAATAGATAAAGAGTCCAATGCAGACGACTCCGATGATGGGACTGAGGATGTCCATTTACCGCCCCTTTCACGCGCGGTCCGATGTCTCGGACGCCTGCTCTCGCAAGCGTCTGGGGACAGTAAACGCTTCTAGGGATTAAAGAGGCGTGAGGGCCGGGGCCCACGTCCTTAAGATGCCGTAAAGATGCAGGTAGAAAGCACTATTGCGGCTGCAGTGCGCCTATACTCGACCTCGCGAGCATACAGTGGCGTCCTCACCGCGTATGCACGCATGGACAACGCTTCAGAAAGGCTACGCTATGCAGCGCGACGCATCGGACACTCGCGTCAATCCAGACCTCATCCTCAAGGCAATTGAGAAAGACGAGGTCGCCGATGACGCTCGAACCAGCCGGGGACACCTCAAGATTTTCTTTGGCTACGCTGCCGGCGCAGGCAAAACCTATGCGATGCTTCAAGCCGCCCACGCCGCCAAGCGGCGAGGTGTTGACGTCGTCGCGGGGTACATTGAGCCGCACGAACGTCCGGCAACTGCCCATCTTGCACAAGGGCTTGAGAAAGTGCCCTGTAAACTCATCGAGCACAACGGCATTGCGCTCAGCGAGTTCGATCTAGATGCGGCTATCGAACGCGCCCCTCAGCTCATCCTTGTCGACGAGCTCGCCCATACGAATGCGCCGGGGTCTCGCCACGACAAACGCTATCGAGACGTCGAGGAACTTCTACATGCGGGCATCGACGTCTATACGACCGTGAACGTTCAGCATATCGAGAGCCTAAACGACATGGTTGCATCCATCACCGGCGTTGTCGTGAGCGAACGAATCCCCGACCGTATCTTCGATGATGCCGACCAGGTCGAGCTCGTCGACATAGAGCCCGAAGACCTACTTGAGCGCCTTCGCGCCGGCCTCGTCTACCGTCCCGCGCAAGCCGCCCGAGCGCAACAGCATTTTTTTACCGTCGAGAACCTCACCGCACTCCGAGAAATCGCGCTGCGCCGCTGCGCCGATCGCACCGGCCACCTCACAGACGCCGCACGCGTGCTGGGAAACCGTGACTACTACACCAGGGAGCGTATCTTAGTCTGTGTCTCCCCGGCGCCGACCAATCCCCGCATCGTCCGTGCCGCCGCGCGCATGGCGAAAGCGTTTCGCAGCGAGCTCGTCGCCCTGTTCGTAGAGAGCCCGCACACGCAAGCCATGAGCGATAATGAGCGTACCAAGCTTGCAGCCAATATCGCCCTAGCCGAGCAGCTCGGAGCACATATGGAAACCGTCTATGGCGACGACATCGCGTTTCAGATCTCCGAGTTCGCGCGCCTGTCGGGTATTTCGAAGATCGTCATGGGGCGCACGGGCGAGCGCAGCAGCGTCCGTCAGGCCCTCTTCGGCCGCAAATCTCTCGTAGAACAGCTCATAACATTCGCCCCGAACCTCGACATTTACATCATTCCAGACCAGTCGACTCCGCCCTCCCGGCCCAAAGGACGCCGCCGTACGCTCGCCCTGCAGCCGCCCAACAGCCGAAACGTGCTTCGCACGCTGGCCCTCTCTCTTGTCGCCACGGCGATCGGCACGGCTTTCCGCCATCTGGGATTTGCCGATTCCAGCATCATATCCCTCTATATCCTCACGGCCCTGCTGACCGCCGTCACCACGACGGGGCGTATCTGCACGATCGTATCGAGCGTGCTCTCTGTAGTGCTTTACAACTTCTGCTTCGTCACGCCTCTGTTTTCGCTCGCCAGCTACGACCGAAGCTATCTGGTCACGTTCGGCATCATGTTCGCTACCGCTATGGTCGCCGGCGAGTTAACTGCGCGCATCGCCGACAACGCCCGTACCTCCGCCGAGAACGCATTCAAAACGCGCGTACTCCTCGAAACGAACCAGCTCTTGCAGCAAGCCCATAGCGCGGAGGAGTGCGCCCGCGTCGCCATGAACCAACTCATCAAACTGCTAAAACTCGACGTGGTCTTCTACACCGCCGAACACGGCACGCTCGGCAAGGCGCTCTATGAGTCCGCTGGCACCGAAAACCGATCCGCGTCGCTGCTCACCGACTACGAGCGCGCCGTTGCAACCTGGACCTACACCAACAACAAGCGCGCGGGCGCAAGCACGCGGACCCTGCCTGAGGCACACTGTCTCTACCTCGCGGTTCGCACCGGCGACAAGGTATTCGGTGTCATCGGCATCGCCCTGGAGGGGCGCGAGATCGAAGCCTTCGAGCATTCGATCGTCCTATCTATCGTAGGTGAATGCGCCTTGGCGCTCGAAAGCGACCGGGCGGCGCAAGAGCGCGAAGAGGCTGCGGTCTTGGCGAAAAACGAGCAGCTGCGCGCCAACCTTTTGCGCTCCATCGGCCACGATTTGAGGACACCCCTCACGGCTATATCCGGATCTGCGGCAATCCTTCGGAAGAGCGACGAGAAGCTCAGCCTCGAACAGCGCTGCGATCTTGCCGATGCCATCTACGACGATTCCCTCTGGCTTATCGATACCGTGGAGAACCTCCTCGCCATCACACGCGTCGAGGACGGCACCATTCGCCTCAATTTCACATCCGAGCTCATCGACGAGGTCATCGAGGCCGCCCTCAGCCATGTCGCCCAAGCATCGCATGGACGTACCGTCACCATCGAGCACACTGACGACATCCTGCTGGTACGCATCGACGTCCATCTCATCATGCAGGTGCTTACGAATCTCATCATGAACGCCTTCAAATACACGCACGAGGACTCGACTGTCACCATCAGCGCACGTCGCGAGGGCGCGTTCGTCGTGGTGGACGTCGCAGACGATGGGCCGGGTGTGGCAGACTGCGACAAGCCTCATATCTTTGAGCGCTTCTTCACCTCAAGCAATACGCGGCCCGTGGATTCGCGTCGAAGCATCGGCCTTGGGCTGTCGCTCTGCCGCTCCATCGTGGAGGCGCATGGCGGCGTCATCGAAGTTCGCGACAACCACCCCCATGGGGCCGTCTTCCGTTTTACCCTGCCCGCCGAGGAGATCGAGATTCATGAATAATGCCGCTAAGCCACGCATCCTCCTGGTCGAAGATGACCTGACCGTTCAAAACCTCGTTTCGACCGCGCTTGACCTCCACGGCTATGTCGTGAGCAAGGTTTGCAACGGCCAGGCCGCCATCATGGATGCGGTGTCGCACGGCCCCAGCCTCATCATGCTCGACCTCGGCCTTCCCGACATTGACGGTATCGAGGTCATCACGAAGATCCGAAGCTGGTCGGCAGTCCCCATTATCGTCATTTCGGCGCGCACCGAAGATTCCGACAAGATTGCAGCACTTGACGCAGGGGCAGACGACTACCTCACCAAGCCCTTTTCTGTGGATGAGTTGCTCGCGCGCGTCCGTGCGAATTTGAGGCGCTCCTCGATGGCGTCGAGCGAGTCGACAGAAGCGAGCACGTTTGACAACGGTCCGCTGCATATCGACTACGCCGCGGGATACGCGACGAAAGACGGACTCGAGCTCTCGCTCACCCCAACCGAGTACAAATTGCTCGTCCTTCTGGCGAAAAACGTCGACAAGGTGCTCACCCACACCTTCATCACCCGCGAGATATGGGGCACGAGCTGGGACAGCGATCTGGCGAGCCTGCGCGTGTTCATGCGCACCCTGCGCAAGAAGATCGAGGCAGACCCCTCTCACCCCAAGATGATTCAGACGCACATGGGTGTCGGGTACCGCATGCAGCGTCTCTAGCCCACCTCACAAAAAAAGTTGCGGTGGAATACGGAGTAGGTGAGGCTTTTGACAGGCAAAACAGTCCGTATTTCACCGCAACTGATGGGCGGGATGGAGTTAGAGGCCCAGGTAGCTGGTCATGCCTTCGACGGCGAGCTTGGCGCCTGCCACAGCATGAACCACGGTGAGCGGGCCGTTAACCACGTCGCCGGCGGCAAAGACGCCAGGCACGGTGGTCATACCGCATTCATCGACCGAAAGAAGGCCGCGATGGTCGGTCTCCAGACCGCCCGTCGTAAGCACAAGCTTGTCCTTGGGCACCTGCGAAGCTGCAATCACAACTGTGTCGGCAGACGCATGGTCGAGCTCCTCCTCGTAGCCCACCACGTTGTTGTCCTCGTCAAAGATAGCCGTCTCGAACACCGGACCGTTATCGTCGATGGCGCAGATCGCCTTGCCGCACACAATCTCGGCACCGTCAAGCTCGGTCAGCTCGACCTCGTCGTCGATGGCCGAGATATGGCGCGAGCGTGCATACACAGTGACCTTGCGAGCACCCGAACGCAGCGCCGTGCGGGCCACATCCATGGCCACATTACCGGCACCGATGACCGCCACGTTCTGCCCGATCGCCACGCTCGTGGGATCGACCAGGTAATCGATACCAAACAGCACGTTGCCGCGCGACTCGCCGGGAATGCCCAGTTTGCGGGCACGCCAGGTACCGGTACCAACAAAGACCGCATCGTAGCCGTCGCGCAGCAGGTCGTCGATATGCAGCGCGCCACCGATGGTGGTCGAGGGGCGCACGCGCACGCCAAGCGAGCACATCACATGACGGTACTTTTGCACGAGCGCACGGGGCAGGCGGAACTCGGGGATACCGTATTCCAGCACACCGCCAATCTCGGGGCGCTGCTCAAATACCGTGACGGCACAGCCCAGCTGAGCCATCTTGATAGCCACGGTAATACCAGCGGGACCGGAACCGACCACGGCAATCTGTTTACCGCACGACGGTGCGGGCTTCCACTCCTTACGGTCCAAATACGCTGTCGAGATATAGTTCTCGATGCTCGAAAAATGCACGGGTGCGCCCTTACGGCCCTGAATGCAAGCGCCCTCGCACTGGCCCGAATGATTGCACACCATGGAGCAGACCGCGCTCATGGGATTGTTCTGGAACAGTAGCTCGCCCGCCTCTTCTAGACGACGCTGTTTGAACAGGTCAATGACCTGCGGAATAGGCGTCTGAACCGGGCAGCCCTTAAGCTGACAGAATGCCCTTTTGCAACCTAGGCAACGATTCGCCTCTTCGACAATGTGGATAGCCACGCAACTCCCCTTTTTGATTCAATCCAATGGGGCGACGATAAAGATCCTTCACCGCTGCCCCCATGCAGGTAATCTCAATCTGCCGACACGGCAAAAGCCAAGGCTATAACTCGCGATGCGAAGCCCCGCAGCGAGCGGACATGTGCTCGAGTGTCGCCAGGCAGTCAGCCGCCGTCGCCGGCACGCTGTTCTCGACCACGCAGGGAATCCCAGGGCAGGCGGCGGCGGCCCAGGCCACCACGGGCTCAAAGTCATAGCGACCCGTCTCGCCCACGCCGTGGCACACCAGGCGTGAGCCCGTACCGTCGCACCAACCGGCTTCGTCCTCGTTGTCGACGACCTCAAAATCCTTGGCGTGCAGCACGCGGATCTTGCTGCCGCATAAGTAGAGCATGCGCGCGGTAATTTCCTGCGCTTCGTCAACGACGCTGGGGTGCAGCAGCGACACTGGGTCATAGATCACGCCGAGCGACGGGCTCGAGACGCGCTCCAGCACCTCACGGCAGCGATCCGGCGTATTAACCGTCTCGTTCCAACCGGGCTCGATCAGTATTTGCCCGCCCACGGCCTCGGCCCGATCGCAGACGTGCGCGAGTCCGTCCATAAAAGCCTCGAGTGCCTCATCAGTCGTGCGGTCGTCAGCAACGCGGTTCTGCGCATTGGGGCGACCGGTCTCGGTACCCACCGGGCATCCGCCGAGCATCTGGGCAAAGTTCAAGCACGCCTCGTACTCGGCAAAGTTATCCATGAGCTGTTGGCGATCGGGCGTCGCCAGATTCTTATAGCAGCCGAGCACGGCGACCGAAACGCCCGCCTCGTCGAGCACCGCACGCAAATGGTCGGCAAGCTCGCGGGTCAGGCCGCCTCGATCGATCCCCATCGATGCGTAGAGCACCTTGCTCGGCAGCTGAATGCACGAAAAGCCCAGCTCTCCCGCCATGCGAATGCGTTCCTCGACGGTTCCCTGCGGAAGGTCGTGCAAACGTACGCCCGGAGTAATAGCCCCCACGTTATTCACATCCCTTATGAGCGTTGATGCCCGGGGTGTATCCGCCAAACGGGTCCTCGATGGAGCACACGCCCGAGGGGGCGAGCGGATCGCGCTTACCGGCCAGCTTGTCGTGATGCATGGTCTCGATATAGGCAAGCACCAGCGGCGCCACACCCTTTGCATCATTTTTGACCACGGGCTCGCTCATGTAGTAATCAAACGTGCCCTCGCGGTGTGCGGTGTTGCCCAAGCCCGCGACCAGGCAGATGTTGTCGAGCGCCAGCTGGCCATCATGCTCGGACAGACAGGTCTCGCAGATGCCGTCGAAGGCGCGACGGCCGTACTGGTAGTAACGCTCGCCCAGCACGCCCAGACGCACGCCCTTCATGATGGCATTGGCAAAGATGGCGCTGCCCGACTCCTCCAGGTAGTTGGGGGCGATATTGGGCAGGTTGATGACCTGGTGCCACATGCCGGTCTTCTCGTCCTGATACGGCAGCATGGCGTCGATCAGATCGTGGAACATCTTGCGGATCTCGTCCTTCTCGGCTGACATCGAAGGCGGCATAAGCTCCCAGGTGTCGATGAGCGCCATGGCAAACCAGCCCTCGGCGCGCAGCCAGAAGTTAGCCGAAAGACCGGTGACCGGGTCGCACCAGAACTGTTTGCGGCTCGCGTCGTAAGCGTGATAGTACAGACCGTTGAGGGGGTTGCGCATCAGGTCATGCACGACCTGGAACATATGGAAGCTGTCCGAGCAGGCACGACGGTTGTGGAAGCTCAGCTCATACTGCATGTAGAACGGCTGCGCCATATACATGCCGTCGAGCCAGATCTGGTTGGGATAGACGGCCTTGTGCCAAAACACGCCCTCTTTGGTACGCGGCTGGGTTTCGAGCTGACGATAGATGGTATCCATGGCGGCGCGATACTTGGGCTTGCCCACCAGGTCATAGAGCTTGTAGAGGGTCTTGCCCGCATTGACGTTATCGAGGTTGTACTCCTGCGGGTTGTAATGCTTGATGGTACCGTCGTCCTGGACAAAGAAATCGATGTAGTCATCGGCGAACGTCAGGTAGCGCTGCTCACCCGTGATCTCGTACAACTCGATGAGCGCCTTGATCATGCAGCCGTCGATATAGTTCCAGGTGTTCTCCTTGCCGGCGCGAATCTTTTCGATATTCCAAGCCGGCGCCTGCGGCGTAGAGGTTTCGATCAACTGCTCGATATAACGGTCCAGGATTTGATTGCAACCCATTGCTGTCCCCTCTGACATAAACGATAGGTGAACGTTACCCCTAGTGTAACGCGAACGGGGAATATAGGGTGAACGTTAACCCTATATTCCCCGCAAACGGCAGACTTTTAGCGGCAAACGGCGGTGAGACCCGCGGCGATGCGATGCGCCAGGCGCTCATAGCCAGCCGGGCTGTAGTGCAGACCGTCCGGCATATAGAGCTCGCGGTGCTCCGGCAAAAACGGGCTGATACCGCTTTGCGCATACAGGTTAATCACCGGAACGGAGTAGCGGTCACAGACCTCGAGCATCGCTCGCACGTAGGCGACCTGCGTCAGGCCTAGGTGGTTGAGCTCGTCGCTTGCCGGGATATCCTTCTCGTGCTTACCGCTCGTCTTGCACGGCGTCATAAACACGAGCTTTGCCTGAGGTGAGCGCGCCGTGATGGTGCGGATCAGATAATCGAGTGCACCATAGAACTCGTGCACGTCCGTGCCGCCCAGCTCTCCCAGCGGCACGTTGCGGCTAAAGTCGTTGACGCCGCCAAAGACGATGTAGATATCGGCCGCATCGTCGATGCCGTCCAGGCGCTCGACAAACGAATCGGTACGGTCAGCCTTGATGGCGATACGCGAACCCTTGATGCCAAAGTTCTCGATGGTTGCGCCGCCCAGCAGCGCGCCCAAGTGCGAAGTCCACGAGATGTCGTTGCCTCCCCCACCGCAGCCGTTGTCGCCCCAGGTCGTTGAATCGCCAAAGCAGCAAATGGTCGATTCACTCAAGCTCTTCGTTTCCATAATCTTCTCCTCATCCGCCCATCGGCGGTCATATAGGAACGTACCGTTTATTCGCAGCATGCCGAGGGGCTATGCACGGGCGCATTCCGCAACGTGCGAATCGAGCCATTCGATATCCTCGACAAGATGTGCCACGCCCAGATGGTGTTCACCCGGACACACCTCGTGCCGCAGGCCATCTCTGCGACCCAGCAACTTGTAGGCATCGCGCACGATCTCGAGCTGCTCGTCAACATTTTTCAGCCCGCGCGAACCGTTCAGATGATCCTCTTCGCAGCTTTGCACTAACAACGGGCGCGGCGCAATAAGCGAGGCAATATCGCCCATGTCGAGCAAGCGCCAAAGTCCGGGTGTGTAGTTGCAGCTGCAATTGCCGTTGAGGTGCAGCAGCGAATCATCGACACCGTACAGGTAGCCCGAGACAAACGTCTTGCATACGCGTGGGTCGAGCGCCGCCAGATACAGCGTCATGTATCCGCCGCCCGAAAAGCCAAAACAGCCCAGGTCGTCCATGGCAATGTCGCCGCGCGCCTCTAGGTAATCGATCAGACGCATGTTATCCCAGGCGTTGAGGCCCGCAACGGTAAGTCCCAGCGGCTCGGCCATGCGCGCCTGGTTTAGGCACGTGCCGCGCAGAAAGCTGTTCTCGTCATCGCCCTGACCCTTCCAGTCACGACGGTATCCCCAACCGCGTGCGTCGGGGCAGACGGTCACGTAACCCATACGCGCCAAACGCAGACCGTAGTCGTAATTGAACTTACGCACAGCATCATCGACCGCCGGCACGCCCGTCACGCCCGCAACACTTGCGGCGCCTGCTCCCTGATGGCCATGCGGGCAGATATAGCAACGCTTAAGCCCCCGTCCATCAAGCTTCGGATGAGACGGCTCCAACAGGTAAAACGGCATCCACACATCGTGCTCAACCTGCAGCATCGCATGAGTACGCACAATGCCGCCGGCAACCCGCACGCGGCTGAGCTCACGAATCTCAATCGGGACGCGGTCCATAAGCGAAAGGCCCAAAACATCGTACAGGCGAGTCCTGGTCGCAATCCTCCACGCCTCAAAGTCTGCAGGGGTCTTGCCCGCAAATGCCGCCGAGCGCCCTTCGCGCTTCAGTCGGGCGCGCAGCGCAGGCTCGTCTTCGCAGTACGTCTCGATGTGCACGGTACGGCCATTGGCAGATAGCCTAGTCGTCTCAACCGCATCACCGTCGCCGCCCTCGGGATCCCAGCCATCCCCACCGGCAAGCACCTGCTCGCGAGCGTACCCGGCGGCAGCCATCACATCGAGTTCATTCGCCCACGGCACCCAGCCGGTAGTATCACCCGCCGGCCCATGCAGAATCGCGCCAGCATACTGCACGCAGTTGTGTGCCGCCGGTTTATTCCAATCCCACCAGCCTTCGCGCTTGATATGTCGCCCCAGCCAGCAATCGATCAGCACAGTTTGCGCCCATTCGCGCCAAGGACGACCCAGGTAGACCGAATCCGGCGCCACGCCATCCGGAGCTGTAAACGAACAGCCGTGGAACACAAAGCCGTGCGGCTCGCCTTTAGGCGTGGAGGCCGCCGTTACATACCCGTTGACATCCATATCGCGGTTGAGCGAGCGAATCTCGCACCCCTCAAAGTAGGCACGCGCGCCGCCAAAGATAAAGTCGACATCGCCCTCGATCCGGCAACGTCGAAAATACTGGCGTCCCACCCGGCGCGGCGCATACTGTTTGGGTCCTATGAACCCGCCCGGTTTGGCCTCATGCGGCGGCAGCGGACCCAAAAACAGCGTGTCTTGGTGTCCCTTAATGCAGCAGGCATCGACAACCAGACGGTCGCCATCGGCATACAGGGCAATCGCCTGACCGACCTCGCGCCCATCGCCCGCATCGTTTTCGATCGTGAGGTTTGCAAGCGTCACGTCATCGGCATCGACCAGGACCGTATACGTGCGGAAGGTGCCGAGCGTGCCGTCGACGCCCGAGCCGTCCTCCGAAGGCATCTTGGCACCCAGGCCGCCCATGATACGCACGCTATCGGCCGTCTCTCCCTCAATCGTCACATGCGGGCGACGAATCTCGACCCGTTCGCGGTACTCACCCGGCTCGATATGGATTGTCACCGACCGTCCGTCATTCGGACAGGATTCGTCAATTGCCTCCAAGGCCTTAGAGATACTGTGATATGCCCCCGCACGCTCGGACGAAACCTCAAAAAATCGTCTCTCACTCATCATCAGTCACCGCGTCCTTTCGTCGTAGACCGTCTACGTTGCAGTTTCGGCATATAAAAAGTTCGCGCAATGGGTCGGGAAGGCCCTGCCCATCGCGCGCCGCGACATACCGAATTTAATTGTTTAGGAGCAAACGCCTACGCACGGATAACCTTGTCGACGTTCTGGAGCTGCAGCTCCTCGCCGTCCTGGCCCTCGATCACCACATTTTGCAGGTCGAGTACCTTGACGTTTTGCGCAATGATGCCCTGACGCACCATGGGCTCAACGCCGCAGGCCATGGCCGGAACAAAGGGCTCGGCATCCGGCGCGAAGGTCACGTGGACATCCTGGAACGTCAGACGCGTCACTTTGCTCTCGGGCAGGCCCGTGATGTAAGCAGCAGCCGCGTGGCAGTTAGTAGCCTCGATATCACAAAACGTCGTGGCACCAAAGCCGGGTGTGCGGTCGTCGACGGGCAGCGCCTCGCGAGACTGCACGTAATCGGTCTTGCCGTCCTTGTCACAGAAGTAGAAGGAGTTGACCACGAAGGGCGTGAGTACCTCGTCCATGCGAATGTGCTCAAAGGTAATGCCCTCGTTGACGGCATCCTTGCCGCGCCCGCGGCGGGTCTTGACGCGCAGGCCGCGGTCGGTGCGCTCAAAGAGGCACTTGCTCACGGTAAGGTCCTTGATGCCGCCGGCAGCCTCTGAACCCAGGACCACGGCGCCGTGACCATCGTGCATGTAGCAGTGAGAGATCAGCACGTCGTGCGTAGCGGGACGAAGCTCGGGCTCAATGCCCAGCTTGCCGCTCTTGATGGCGATGCAGTCGTCGCCCACCGAGAACTGACAGCCAAGGATGTGGACAAAGCCGCAGCTCTCGGGATCGAAACCGTCGGTGTTGTGGGAGTTCTTGGGACCCTCGATGGACAGGCAGAGCGCGTCGACATGCTCGCACAGGACGGGATGGATATTCCACGCCGGGCTGTTGCGCACGGTAAAGCCGGCAAGGCTCACGTTTTGGCACTCGGACAGGAAGATCATGCGCGGACGGGCGACCTCGCGGCCCTCCTCGGGACGGAAGATGTTCTTAAAGTCCTTGTTCCACCAGTTGTCCTCGGCAAAATCGGTCTGACCGTCAATCGCGCCGCGACCATAGATGCACACGTCGTGCACGCCCAGACCCGTAAAGGTAGAACAGTAGGTCGAGAAACTCTCGCCCTCCCAGCGGCCCAGGGGCAGCATATCGGTGCCGGCATACCCGGCACCCTCGTTGCCCGTGACCGTTCCCGGAATGTAGGCAAGCGCGGCACGATCGTGGCGGGCCAGCAGCACCGCTCCCTCGGCGAGCTCGATGTTGATATTGCTCTTAAGGAAGAGGGACTTGATGCGATAACTACCGGCGGGGATCAGCACGCGGCCGCCCTTGGGGCAGGCCATGATGGCAGCCTGGATGTTGGTGGTGTCGTCGTGCTCGGCATCGCCCTTGGCGCCACAGTCGCGAACGTTGATGGTAAAGGGCTCAGCCGGCGTGGTGACACCTACGCTCAGCTCACGCTCGCCACAAACAAAACGAACCAGGTTGCGCTTGCCGGGGGTCAGGCCGTCGACATAGGTCTCGACCGTATTCGTGGTACCGGCGGGCTCGTCGTTGACAAAGATCTCCCACGTATCGGCACAGGTAAAGTAGCCGCCGTCGTCAAGCTCGATCACGGCCGCGCGGGCGTTGCGCCAGATAACGTTCGTCTCCATGGATTTCTCCCTCAAAAAGATGCTCTAAAGGCAAATTGTACGCTGTTAAAAAAGGGCCGTGCCTGCCGGCGGAATTCCGGTGGCACGGCCCTGTGATTTGGACGATATGTCGGCCTTACTCGGCGGGAGTTACGCCACCGTCCTGGAAGCCAACGTTGTTGTGGGCAAAGCAGTCCTCGTACTTAAAGCCGGAGAGCTCCTCGCAAAGCGCCTTGACCTCGGGCTTGACGTCGGCCATCTTGCCACCCTCCTTGACGCGGTGAATCTCGTCGCAAAGGATGTCGCACTGCTCCTTGTCGATCTTGATGCCGCGGGCAAGGACGGCCGCAAGCAGGAAGAAGCCGGCGCAGCCGATGATCATGTAGCCGCAGATATACAGAGGCACGGTAGCGGGCTGGGTCACGGCGTCGCTATTGCCGGCGGTCTGAATGAAGCCGGAGGCAGCAAGGACGATAGCCCACACGTTGACGGCGATAGCCTGGGCGATCTGCTGGCAGAGCTGCTGCGCGGAGCTGTAGATGCCCTCGCGACGACGCAGGGTGATGAGTTCATCGACATCGGGGATGTAGTTGAGCAGAACATCGGGCAGGTACTGGAAGCCGACGTAGAAGAACTTCCAGATGGCGAAGATGATGGGATAGGCGATCATGGCGATGGCGACCGTGGAGGTGCCGTTGATCTGACCAAAGGCGAAGTAGTTGTAGGCAATGATGCACGCAGCGCAACCGACATTTGCGAGGTACCAAGACTTGTGGAAGCCCTTCTTGGCCATGAGGGCGACCCAGATGGCGGTGCAGACGATAGCGACGACCTTGCCAGGCATCTCCATCACGGACTCGTAGGACTTAGGAATCTGCAGGCAGTAGACGATGAAGAAGGACAGGCAGGCAGACCAGCAGGCAGCAGCGAGCTTCGTGGAGACCTGTGCATACAGGACCTTGCGGAAGGACTTATTGCGGAAGGTGGAGATAACGTCGATGAAGAACTTCTTGATGCCCTCGCCGACGCTCTCGATCTTCTCCTGAGCGACCTCCTCGGGGGTGTGCTCCCACGTGGACAGGTACACGCAGAGCAGCGAGATTGCCATGACCGAAGCGTTGATCGTAGCGATGATGAAGTAGCTAAACGGGTTGGTCTCGCCGAAGGTGCCAAAGCCAAAGCCGACGAGTGCTGCCATCAGGAAGCCGGCGGCGTTACCAAAGAGATGCTTGTAGCCGGTAAGGTACGTACGCTCCTTAAAGTCGTCGGTCATCTCGATGGTAAGCGGCGACAGGTTAGCGGTGCAGAACGTGTACGCGACGTTGTAGATCAGGTACAGCACAAAGTAGTACGGGAAGCCAAACGGCGTAGCCACGAAGATGAGCGGCTCGGCGATCATCATCGGGATGGCCAGCAAGATCCAGAAACGACGACGACCAAAGATGCGGCCAATCTTGGTGGCATAGAAGTTATCGGCCACAAAGCCCATCAGCGGGCAAAGAATGGCGTTGACATAGATGGCAAACGAGCTGATCAGTGCAGCCTCGCCTGCGGACAGGCCACACTCCGTGGACAGGAACAGCACCATGTAGCTGTGCGTAAAGGTCAGGGCACCGGAATTGAGCATACCGCCCATACCAAAGCCCAAGCGCGTCCAGAATGTGATCTTACGCTTTTTTCCGATCTTATTAGTCATCGAGCTCCCTCTCTTTTCTCGATTGTCTTGCAGCAAGACATTGGAGTCCACACTGACATCTGTCTGCCCAGCGTTCAGGGTGAACGTTTAGTTAGATTATGCGCGATTGCTTACGACAGGTGAACGTTCACTTGAATAATATCCTTGAACGGTCGATTTTTACCGCTGAACGGACACAATTGAGATCCTCACACCTATTTTCTGCTGGTAAGGGTGCCATGCTGGACAGCCATGAGATAGGTGAACGTTTATCAGATTTTCCAACATATTCACTTAACCACAAAACGAAACCCCGCCGGGAACACTCCCGACGGGGCCGACGACATAGCGCTACGCTTGGGTGCATTTGCCACTACAGGCAGACGCCGTCCTTCCAGATGCTGATCTCGTGACAGCCACGGCGCTCGGCACTCGTGAGTTTACCGCTCGCCGTCTCCAGCACCAGCTGGTATAGATCGTGAGCAGCCTCGTCAAGCGTGCGCTCACCCGTGGCAATCACGCCGGCGTTAAAGTCCATCCAGTTGGCCTTGTGGTCGCACAGACGCTGATTGGTGAACACCTTGAGGGTAGGCGCCGGCGCGCCAAACGGTGTGCCGCGGCCGGTCGAGAACAGAATCACGTGGCAGCCGGCAGCCGTCAACGCCGTGGTGGATACCATGTCGTTGCCCGGACCGCACAGCATGTTCAGGCCGTGTTTATTTGCCTGGCCGGCATACGGCAGCACGTCGACGATGGGGGCAGATCCGCCCTTTTGCACGCAGCCGCAGCTCTTGTCCTCGAGCGTGGTAATACCGCCGTCCTTGTTGCCGGGGCTCGGGTTCTCGTAGACGACCTCGCCGTGGCTAATAAAGTAGTCCTTAAAGCCATTGAGCATGTCGGAAGCGGCGTTAAAGACCTGCTCGTTCTCACAGCGATCGAGCAGGATACTCTCGGCGCCAAACATCTCGGGCACCTCGGTAAGCACCGACGTGCCGCCGCGGGCGACAACCATATCACTCACGCGACCGATCGTGGGATTGGCGGTAATGCCCGAAAGACCGTCGGAGCCGCCGCACTTAAGTCCAATAACCAGCTCGGAGGCCGGAATGGGCTCGCGCTTGGCTTGCTTGGCGAGGTCTGCCAGCTCGGCCAGAATCTTGTGGCCCTCGACCTGCTCGTCGGCAACGTCCTGGCAGGTGAGGAAGCGGACGCGCTCGTGATCGAAGTCACCGAGCTCGTCGAGCACCTGCTGGTGTGTGCAGTTCTCGCAACCAAGCGACAGGAACAGCACACCGGCCGCATTAGGATGACGCGAGAGCGCCACCAGCAGACGACGCGTCTGGACATGGTCGGCGCCGGTCTGCGAGCAGCCAAAGGGATGCGGGAAGTAGTAAACACCCTCCAGCGAGCCATCGACCAGATCCTGGGCCTGCTCACACATGGCACGGGCGACTTCGTTGACACAGCCGACCGTGGGGATGATCCACAGCTCATTACGCGTCGCGGCACGACCGTCGGCGCGGCGGAAGCCCATAAAGGTCTCAGGCTCAACGGGATCCACGACCGGATGCGTGGGGTTGTAGGCGTACTCGACCTCGCCCGAAAGGTTGGTCTTCACATTGTGCGTGTGGAGCCACTGACCGGGCTGGACATCGCCCGTCACGTGTCCGATAGGAAGGCCGTACTTAATGACGTCCTCGCCGGCGGCAATCGAGCGCACCGCCATCTTGTGGCCTTGCGGAATATCCTCCGCGGCCACGACCTCGCCCACCCCGGGAACCGCGACGGCGGTGCCCTTGGCAAGCGGCGACAGCGCAACGATCACGTTATCGGCCGGATTGATCTGGATAGTATTCATTACAAATGGTCCTAACCCTACAGGTTGAGCAGAAGTCGAGACGCGGGCACGCCGTCCCGCGCCCGCGTCTGCGCCGGAAATTTACGCCTGAGCGTTGGCGAAGGCCTGCTTGGCACCCTCGGTGCGCACGACGGCGAGCGCACTGACGACAAACTCCTCAAGACCTGCGATCTGCGTAAGGTCCTCGCCCCACATCTGCTCGTTGGTGAGCACGTCGTGCACCAGCTGGGCATCGTCGGCGCCGGCATGGGCGGCGTAGAAGTCGAGCACGAAGGCGTCGTCCTGAGCGGTGTACTCGGTGCCGTCGGAGCGACGCAGGTGCAGGCCGTCGCCCTCGCGGGACACGAGCTCCTGCGTGTAGAAGGAGATGAGCGTAGCGAGGCTCGTCGCCAGGCACTTGGGCAGGTTGCCGGTCTCGGCAACGTAGTCCTTGAGCGTGGGCAGGTCGCGAGCGCGCCACTTAGCCGTGGAGTTGAGGCAGATGGAGAGCAGCGCATGATCAATAAACGGGTTGTCGAAGCGGTTTTCGACGGCGGCGGCAAAGGCCTTGCAGTCCTCGACATCCAAGTCGGCGGCAAGCGTCGGAATGACCTCGTCGTAGAGCATGGTGTTCATGAAGCCGCGAATGGTCTCGTCATGCATGCAGTCGCGCACGATATCAAAGCCGGCAACCCAGGAACCCGGAACGAAGGCGGTGTGGGCACCGTTGAGGATGCGGACCTTGCGCTTTTTGTACGGGGTGACGTCGGGAGTCACAAAGACACCCGGAAGACCAGCCTTCACAAAGGGAAGCTTCTCGGCAAGCGACTCGTCGCCCTGGATGCCCCACATCTGGAAGGGCTCGCGCACGGCCAGGAAGGGATCCTCGTAGCCCAGACGCTCAGCCACCGCGGCGGCCTCGGATGCGTCGCGGATACGGCCCGGTACGATGGTGTCGACGAGCGTGGTGCAGACGGTGCAGTCGTTGGCCATCCACTGCGCAAACTCGTCCTCCCAGCCCCAGTCGCTCACATACTGGTTCATGATGCGCAGCAACTCCTCGCCGTTGTGATCGATGAGCTCGCAGGCGAGGACGATGACGCCCGGCTTACCGGCAGCCCAGCGGGTGTGGAGCACCTGGGCAAGCTTGGCGGGGAAGCTCGCGGGTGGCATGTCGTCGGCCTTGCAGGACGGGTCATAGGCGATACCGGCCTCGGTGGTGTTGGAGACGATGATCTCCAGGTCGTCGGAGACGGCGACCTCCATCATGGCGCGATAGTCGTCCTCACGATACGGGTTAAGGCAGCGGCTGCAGGCGCTGATCACGCGGGACTCGTCAACCGTGTTGCCGTTCTCCTTGCCGCGCACCAGCACGGTGTACAGGTCGTCCTGGGCATTGATACCGTCGGCAAAGCCAAAGGCACCGCTGATGGGCTGCACCATGACGACCTTGCCGTTCCAGCCGGTGGCCTCGTTGCCCATGTCAAAGAAGCGGTCGACGAAGGCGCGCAGGAAATTGCCCTCGCCAAACTGCAGAACCTTCTCGGGAGCATCCTTGGGCAGCAGATAGCCCTTGTAGCCGATCTTCTCGAGCGCATCGTAGCTGATGTTCTCCATCTGTGTCTCTCCTTAGATAGCTGTTAGCGTGCAAGCAAAACGGGGGCGCCGCGTGTGGCGACGGCGCTCCCGGAACCAGGTTTGGATTTAGGCCTCGACGGTGTCCAGGTCAAAGCCAAAGTAGCGAACGGAGTTGTTGTAGCTGATGTCGCGCACGATGGTGCCCAGCAGCTCCATGTCGGCCGGGTACTTGCCCTGCTCGACCCACTCGCCGATCACGCTGCACAGCACGCGACGGAAGTACTCGTGGCGCGGATAGGACAGGAAAGAGCGGGAGTCGGTAAGCATGCCCACAAAGTTGCCCAGCACGCCCTCGTTAGCCAGAGCCGTGAGTTGCTCGCGCATGCCGACCTCGTTGTCGTTGAACCACCAGGCGGAGCCGTTCTGGATCTTACCGGCGGTCGGAGCCTCCTGGAAGCAGCCCATGACGGTATCGATCATGGTGTTATCGATGGGGTTCAGGCTGTACAGAATGGTCTTGGGCAGGCCGCAGGTCTCCTGGATGGAGTTGAGGAAATCGGCGAGCTGGTCGGACGGCGTGTAGTTGGAGATGCAGTCGTAGCCGGTGTCGGGACCGAGCTTGGCGAACATGGCGCGGTTGTTGTCGCGCTTGCAGCCAAAGTGCAGCTGCATGGCCCAGCCCAGACGGACATACTCACCGGCAACGAACTGCATAAAGGCAGTCTTGTACTTGAGGACTTCTTCCTCGGTGAGCGGCTCAGCAGTCAGGCCCTTGGCAAAGATGGCCTCGATCTCGTCGGCAGTAGCCGGTACGTACATAACGTAGTCGAGTGCATGGTCGGATGCGCGGCAGCCCAGCTCGTGAGCAACGTCGTAGCGCTTGGAAATGGCAGCCTTCATGCCCTCAAAGTCGCTGACCTCAACGCCGGCAACCTCGGAAAGGTGCTTGCAGTAGTCGGCAAACTCCTGGCCGCGCTCGATGCGCAAAGCGGCATCGGGGCGCATGGCGGGAACGACCTGAACGTCAAAGCTGTCGTCGGCGGCAATCTTCTTGTGCCACTCAAAGCTGTCGGCGGGGTCGTCGGTAGTGCAGATCATGCGGACGTTGGACTGCTTGATCAGGTTGCGGCAGGTAAAGCTAGCCTCAGCGAGCTTGGCGTTGGCAAGGTCCCAGACCTCCTGGGCAGTCTTGCCGTTGAGGACGCCCTCGTAGCCAAAGTAGCGCTTAAGTTCCAGGTGGCTCCACTCAAAGACGGGGTTGCCAACGCAGCGATCCAGGGTCTCGGCCCACTTTTGGAACTTCTCGCGAGCAGGGGCGTCGCCAGTGATAAAACGCTCGTCGACGCCGTTGGCACGCATCAGGCGCCACTTGTAGTGGTCGCCGCCCAGCCAAACCTCGGTGATGTTCTCGAAACGCTTGTCCTCCCAAATCTCCTTAGGAGAAATGTGGCAGTGATAGTCGACGATGGGCATGCCCTCGGCAAAGTTGTGGAACAGCTCCTCGCCGGTCTTAGTGCTCAGCAGGAAATCCTGATCGTCCATAAAGTTTTTCATCAAACAGCCCCTTTGCTGGCAAGGCGGGCGCACGGCGCGCTCGTTATCCTTTAGGTGAACGTTCACTATACTAATCCATTGCACCTCGAAAGGTGAACGTTCACCTAACCACCACGGGGTGAACGGTAGATTTTGCCCGTTCAACGGTTGCTGGAGATGTGACTTGCATGTATTGCGGACTGGCTGGCGTCCCCGATCACCAAACTTGAGCGCTTTTGCTCAGGTGGGTCATGTCCCGACGTACATTTTTGGGAGTATTCAGCATTGGAGCGCGCCGTGCGCCATCCTCAGCGTCCTATTTGGAACGCAGATAGCGCCCGATCGGCATAAAAAGTGCCCCCGATGGCAAATTACGCCATCGGGGGCACTTAAAACAGTCGTTCTGCACCTCATTCAGGGCATGCCAATGCTGAATGCTCCCAAAAATGCACGTCGCAAGAGGGGGTACCGGTAGCGCACAGAGATGTGGTGTAAGAGGCGGGGCATGCCCCGCCTCCGCCCTTTCTTGAAAGGGAGGGGACACCGCCTAGAATTCGTCGTTGGAGTAATGAAGGTGACGAATGGAAGGAAAGGCGATGCCCCAAGAAGAGAGTGTACTGCGCCTCGGCCGCGACGAGGCCCTCGAGGCGGCGAGGCTTTGGCAGGAGTGCGGCGACGCGCGCGAGTTCGCGTGCAGGGTGCTGGGCGGCGTGATGAACGCGCTGATGGACTCCGAGGCCCAGCAGATGTGCGGCGCGAGCCGCAACGAGCGCAGCGACGGCAGGGAGAACAGCCGCAACG
>CAJMRR010000006.1 GCA_905215835.1 uncultured bacterium
ACACCACGCCCGTCGCAACGCTCCATCGCTTTGGAGCCCTTGGCGCTTGCGAGCCGCACGGACAGGCAGCCTGCCCCACAACCGAGCTCGATCTCAGGCTCGGACGAACCCTGTAGCCCGCCAGCCCCTCCGCGGGCAGCGACTCTATTCCACAACACCACCAACAGAAAGGAGCCCTCATGGACACCAATCATTCCCCCATCATCAGCCCCCTCACCATGCGTGAATCCGCCCGAGGTATCACGCTCACCAGCATTTACGATGAGATGCTCGCCCGTCGCGAGCTCTCCGTCATGGGAAACATCGAAACCCCGATGGCTCACGACCTATGCCAGCAGATCCGCCTGCTCGATGCCACCGACCCCAGCCGTCCCATCACCATATTTGTCGCCAGCGCCGGCGGAAGCGTGCGATCGGGTCTTGCGATCTATGACGCCATGCGCCTCGCATCGTGCCCCATCCGCACCGTTTGTCTGGAATTCGCCGCGTCCATGGGTGCCGTGATCTTTATGGGCGGCGACGATCGCCGCATGGCGCCCCATGCAGAGCTCATGATTCACGACCCGCTGATCCCCCAGGGGGCAGGCGGCTCGGCACTTGCGCTACAGGAAACCAGCCGGCGTCTCATGCAGACCCGCAAGACCCTCACGCAAATCCTCTCGGACCGCAGCGGCCTCACGCCCAAGCGCATCCAGTCCCTCACTGCAAAAGACACCTACCTTTCGGCCGAGCGCGCCGTTGAGCTCGGCTTTGCCCACGAAATCCTCTCGACCACCAAGGAGGTCGCCCATGTCTAACCTCGCCAGCCGCCTCGCCGCATCTGAGTCCGCATCGTCCACCATCCTCGCCAAGGATCGAACGCTTTCCTGCGACACCCGCCAAACGGGACTCAACAACAACGCACTTGTGATCGGCCCCTCGGGAGCCGGCAAGACCCGAAACGTCCTCAAGCCCAACCTGCTGCAAATGAACGCAAGCTACATCGTGCTCGACACCAAAGGCACGCTCTGTCGCGAAGTGGGACCCGTGCTGGCAGCCCACGGTTACCGCGTGCAATGTCTCAACTTCGCCGACCTCAACACCGTCCCGGCCCTTGCGCCCGGCATCGAGCGCTGCGGCTACAACCCCCTGAGGCACATTCGCCGCAAGGCGGACGACAGGCCCAACCAGCAGGACATCCTCTCGGTGGCAAAGGCCATCTGCCCCATCGAGGACAACAACCAGCCTTTTTGGGATCATGCGGCGGCAAACCTGCTGTCGTGTCTTATCGCCTACGTCACCGAACAGCTACCCGCCGACGAGCAGACGATCAGCTCGGTCATCAAGCTGATCGAGCACCTGCAGGACGGCGCCACGGGTCGATTGTTTGACGACCTGATCACGACCGACCCCCAAAGCTATGCCCTCTCGCTATGGCGGCGCTACGCCATTACGCAAAATGCCGAGCGCATGCACGCGAGCATCGTCGGCATCCTTGCCGAAAAGGTCATGTGTCTGGGATTCGACGGTGCGGCACAGCTCTATCGTGAGTGTCATCAGGTGGACTTCGCTTCCATGGGACACACCCCCTGCGCCCTGTTTGTAACCGTGAGCGATATTGACCGCAATCTCGATCCGCTGACCGGCCTCTTTATTTCGCAGGCGTTTATGGGCCTCATTCGTGAGGCCGATAGGCAGCCCGACGGCAGCCTGCCCGTGCCCGTGCGCTTTATGCTCGATGACTTCGCAAATCTGCAGATCCCCCAGATCGACAACGTGCTCTCGATTATCCGAAGCCGCAACATCTGGGCAACGCTGCTGCTGCAGTCGACCAACCAGCTCGATGCGCTCTATGGCGAGGCACGCGCACGCTCCATCATGGGCAACTGCGACACACATCTGGTGCTGGCGTTCCAGGATCCCGAGAGTGCCCGGGTGTTTTCCGACCGCGCCGACGCGCTGCCCAGCACGCTCATGGCGACGCCGATCGATCGCTCGTGGCTCTTTGTGCGCGGTCGCACTCCCGAACAGGTCGAGCGCTTTAGGCTCGAAGCCCATCCGCTCTACGGGGAGCTGTCCGAGGCGCAGCGAGGCCATGCGGAGGCCGAGATCTAGGCGCAGGGTTCTCGCGGCGCGCGGCGCCCCGGCGATGTTCCACAAAGGCCGTGCGCCTCGGGACTACGGCAAAGCAAAGGGGCCCGCATCCGATAGGATACGGGCCCCTGACTATAAGGCGCGATGCGTTAACAGCAGCGACTACTTGCGATGCGCGCGATAGAACTCGATGAGTGCCTGAGTCGAAGCGTCCTGCTCGGCCTTGGCGGTGTCGTCGTGGAAGGCCGGGGTGATCTGCTTGGCAAGCTGCTTGCCCAGCTCAACGCCCCACTGGTCGTAGGAGTCGATGCCCCAGACCGTGCCCTCGACAAACGTGATGTGCTCGTACAGGGCGATGAGCTCGCCGAGCGCGAACGGGGTCAGCGTGTCGCCGAAGATCGAGGTCGTCGGGCGGTTGCCCTCAAAGCAACGGGCCGGGACGATCTGCTCGGGCGTGCCCTCGGCGCGCACCTCATCGGCCGTCTTACCAAAGGCGAGCGCCTTGGTCTGGGCCAGGAAGTTGCCCAGGAACAGCTCGTGGACATCCTGGCCGCCGTCGGTCGCAGGGTTGGCGGTATTGGCGAAGGCGATGAAGTCGGCCGGAACCACCACAGTGCCCTGGTGCAGCAGCTGATAGAAGGCATGCTGGCCGTTGGTGCCGGGCTCGCCCCAGAAGATCTCACCGGTGTCGGAGGTCACGGCGCTGCCGTCCCAGCGGACATGCTTGCCGTTGGACTCCATGGTGAGCTGCTGCAGGTAGGCCGGGAAGCGGTGCAGGTACTGGCAGTACGGCAGCACGGCGTGGCTCTTGGAACCGAAGAAGTTGACGTACCAGACATTGAGCAGGCCCATCAGCGCGACGGCGTTGTTCTCGAGCGGGGTGTTGCAGAAGTACTCGTCGATGGCGTGGAAGCCCTCGAGGAACTGCTGGAAGCGCTCGGGGCCGAGCACGACGATCAGCGACAGGCCCACGGCGGAGTCAACGGAATAGCGGCCACCGACCCAGTTCCAGAAACCGAAGGCGTTGGCGGGGTCGATACCGAAGGCCTCGACCTTCTCGAGTGCGGTGGAGACGGCGACGAAGTGCTTTGCCACGGCCTCGGCGTTCTGCTCATCGGAGCCGTCGATGGCGCCCTGAGCCTTGAGCTGCTCGAGCATCCAGGTCTTGACCTCGCGAGCGTTGGTGAGGGTCTCGAGCGTGGTGAAGGTCTTGGAGACGATGATCACGAGCGTAGTCTCGGGATCCAGGCCCTTGAGCTTCTCGGCCTGGTCGTTGGGGTCGATGTTGGAGATGTAGCGGCAGTCGATACCGGCGTCGGCATAGGGACGCAGGGCCTCGTAGGCCATGACCGGGCCCAGATCGGAGCCACCGATGCCGATGGACACCAGGTGCTCGATCTTCTTGCCGGTAACGCCCTTCCACTCACCGGAGCGCACGCGCTCGGCGAAGGCATACATGCGATCGAGGACCTCGTGCACGTCGGCGACGACGTCCTGGCCGTCGACGATGAGCTGGCCCTTCTCGGTTACCGGGCGGCGAAGCGCGGTGTGTAGGACGGCGCGGTCCTCGGTGGTGTTAATGTGCTCGCCGGAGAACATGGCGTCGCGGCGCTCCTCGAGCTTCACCTCGCGGGCAAGATCGCACAGCAGCTTGACGGTCTCATCGGTCACCAGGTTCTTTGACAGATCGAAGTGCAGGTCACCGGCGTCAAAGCTCAGCTTGTTCACGCGCTCGGCATCGGCGGCGAACCAGGCCTTGAGGTCGATACCATCGGCCTCAAGCTTCTCCTGATGAGCCTCGAGTGCCTTCCAAGCGGCAGTCGACGTAGCATCGATAGGTGCGGCAACAGTTGCCATAGAGTCCTCCTCAGCATACGGGCGCACGCCTCCATGCGCCCGGACATTCAGATGCCACTATTCTAGCGCAGGTCAATACTATAATCAGCGAGCGTTGCCAATCGCCCCCCAAACGGCAACCGACCAAATAGGGACAGGTTTATTTTGGCAGGTCAAACGCTTTACCAACCAAAAATAACCCGTCTTTTTATGCAAATATTAGGCCGCGGCGCAGACGCTACCGAGCAACTCACGCAGAGGAGACCCGATGCCCTCCAGCAGTTCGGGCGCGATAATGGCAAAAACGGGAGCCTCGCCGGTGCCCACGACAGCAGGCACTTTGCCCTCCGAGACAATGCATCCATAAGGGACAAAACCGTCTTCGCCGGCATCGAGCGCCGCCATGCGACGCGCGAGCTCGCGCGCGAAGCCAGCAGTATCGGCATCGCCAATCGCCAGGACAAAGTCCACGCCTTCGTCGGTCGCCAGGACCACGGCTTCGTCGATCAGCTCGTCTCCCCCGTCGCCCCCAACCGAGCCGCAGCGGAAAAGTACGCGCTCGAGCAGAGCTCGATCAAGCGAGCCGAGTGCCGCCGAGACGAGCTCATCACGCGTATGCTTGTCGCCGCCCAACACGACCAGCGCCTTGGTGCCTCCGTAGTGAGCGACCAATCGTCCGCACCAGCGAGCCACGTCTCCATCCGCAACAAGGCGCGTCGGCATACCAAACCCATAATTGACCATCTTTCCCACAACCCTTCCGTGCGCATAGGCGGTATCAATCGTTAGGCTCATGCTACGAAGCAAGGTTTTCCGAGCTGTTTCGCACTCTTTAGAGCTGCGTTAAAACCCGATCCAACCGCACGACCATACCTACCAAAACAAACCAGTCCCTTTTTGACAGGTTTTGACGATGTCCGGACGAGCGGGTATTATCGAACAAGTATTCGATAAGAACATGTGTTTGATGAAAGGACACGGATGGCGCACGAGCAGCACACCTATATCTGCATCGACCTCAAAACGTTTTACGCCAGCGTCGAGTGCGTCGACCGTGGGCTCGATCCGCTCACCACCAACCTGGTCGTTGCCGACGAATCGCGTGGACGCACGACCATCTGCCTTGCCATCACGCAGGCCATGAAGGACTTAGGGATTCACAATCGCTGCCGCCTATTCGAGATTCCCGATGGCATCGACTACATCACGGCCGTACCGCGCATGCAGCACTACATGGAGGTGTCGGCGAAAATCTACGGTATCTATCTGGAATACGTCAGCCCCCAGGACGTGCACGTCTACTCCATCGATGAGTGCTTTATCGACGTGACGCCCTATCTGGACCTCTATCACACCGATGCGGAAGGGTTCGCCTGCACGCTGCGCGACGAGGTCTTGGGGCGCACGGGCATCACGGCAACGGTCGGGATCGGCCCCAACCTATTCCAGGCTAAGGTGGCACTCGACATCACCGCCAAGCACGTGCCCAGTCGCATCGGCAAACTCGACGACGAAACCTTTCGCAAAGAAATCTGGCCCCACCGCCCCATCACCGACATCTGGGGCCTCGGCCCCGGTGTGGCAGCCCGCCTCGAAAAGTATGGCGTCTACGACCTGATGGGCGTCGCGGCGCTCGACGAAAACCTGCTTTACGACGAGCTCGGCGTCAATGCCGAATATCTCATCGACCACGCCTTTGGGCGCGAACCGACAACCATCGCCGATATCCAAGCCTATCGCCCGCAAGCAACTTCGACCACCACAGGACAGGTGCTCTCGAAGGGTTATGCCTACGAGCAGGCCTACACCGTCTTGCGCGAGATGGTCGACAACGCCGTGTTGGACTTGGTCGATAAGCACGTGGTCTGCGACAGTATCTCGCTCTTTGTGGGCTACGCGAGCGAGCGCGCTGACATACGCAGGCTTGATGCCAGCGGTACTGCACAATATGTGGACGGATGCGGACACCTGCGCTCGAGTACGTCGAGCATCGAACCCACCGCAACCGCCGGCCCCGAGCTCGCGCCCCGTGCTCCCAAGCCCGTCCAGCGCGATGACGAACGGCGCCGCCTGGCGCGCGAAGCGCAGGCAATCGATGGTATCTTTGTGGGAGAGCATGGCGGCAAACCGCGCGGTGGCTATGCCGCGCTCTTTGCGCACTCCAACGCCTCGCGCAAGCTGCCCGAGCGCACCAATTCGTTTAAGAAGATCATGGGGTATTTCGATGACCTTTGGGCGCAGACTGTCGACCCCAAGCGACCGGTCAAGCGTATCAATCTGGGATTTAGCAATCTTGTGCCCGAGGAATTTGCCACCATCGATCTGTTCAGCGATATCGAGGCCGATGAGCGCGAGCGCGACCTGGCGCGCGCCGTCCTGGCCGTGAAAGGCAAGTACGGCAAGAACGCGCTCGTCAAGGGATTAAGCTTTACCGCCGGCGCCACCGCGCGCGAACGCAACGAACAAGTTGGAGGACACCGTGCCTAAACCAAAACAACAGCCCGTGCGCCCGCCGACCGCCTTCGAGCGCCTGGCGGACCCCGAGGGCAGACGCCGCGCCGCCGACCCCAAGCTCACTGCCAACGGTGCCGTGCGCGCCAACCGCGCCGCACAGTTTATGCCCTTTGCCGCCCTCACGGGATACTACGAACTCGTGCGCAAGCAGGAAATCACCGTCGAGCCAAAATGTGAGCTCACGGAAGAAAAAACCCTCGAGCTTTCGAAAAAGCTCGAGGGCCTCAAACGCGGCGACCTGGTCCGCGTCACCTATTACGATACGTACGGCTATCGCTCCCGCACCGGCATCCTCGACGAGGTACTCCCTGCCTTCAAGCTCCTCAAACTCAGGGATATCGCCATCGATTTCGACGATATCCAAGATATCGAGCTGCGCGGCCGAGCCTAGCCAAGGAAACGCATCCAGGGCGGCGCTTACAGCGTCATGACGTAGTAGCCCGCGTCTTTCACGGCCGTCTCGAGGACACCACGATCAACCGGCTGCTTAGAGCGCACGCGTGCCGTGTGGTCCGCATACGTCACCGTTGCCCACACGCCATCCAGCGCATTGAGGGCATTGGCTACATTCTGAGCGCAGCCGTCACAGCTCATGCCGCCGATGAGCAGCTCATCGCTATAGGGGTAGTGTGACGCATCGGTATCCACCACAACAACCTTTTTGGCCTTCTTACCGCTCGCGCCATCGCTGCAGCAACTCTTCCCGTGTGTCGAAGCGGCAATACGACGCAGTCCAAAAAACATGCCGACGGCAATGACGGCCAGCACGATGAGATTCGCAGGGTTGAGCAAGTCACTCATGCGTTCCCCTTTCAAGTAGCCCTATCTAGATACCCCCATGGGGTGTCCCCATCTTAACCCAAAATCATGTCCGTTCGGTCAATTAGTTTCCCGCTTCAAACTTTTTTGTTGACCGTGGCTTACTTTCGTGTATAAGTTTTCCTAGGCTAACAGTTTAGATCCGTAAGGAGCGCCGTGACTCGAACCATAGACATCCCAACGTTTCAGGCAGCAGTCGTGCGCAACTGCTCTCCCACGCTCGCGGGCATCAAGCCGGCATCGCTCTTTACCTATCCAGGCACCTATGCCCACGGGGACGGCTCGACCGCAACCGAAACCATCGCAGAACGCCGAGCACGCCTGCTCAACGTTATCGCCCAGTGCAATCGCGAGCTTGACCCGTTCGGTATCCACCTGAGTGTTTTGGTCTGGCGGCCCTGCGGAGCGCTCGTGTATATGTACCGAGCCAAAAGCCTCACCACCTATTTCGCAGACCCTCGCGCCCAAACGGCGCTCGCCTCGGAAGGCTACGACACAAGAGACCTTTCGACATGCCTTGTGCATTTGGCATCACGCATCACGCTCGCGAGCAATAACGTCGCGGAATGCGCCTGTAGCCAGACTCGATGCGCACTACCCCAGCAAGCTAGCTGCAGCAACGACTGTACCTGCGAGTTTCCGCACGAAATAGGCTACTTCCTCGGATATCCCTACGACGACGTGCACGAGTTTATCGTCCAGCGCGGCGAGAACTACAAGGTCTTTGGAGCTTGGAAGGTCTACACGAATGTCGAGCAAGCGCTTGCGATGTTTGACGCCTACCGCGCTTGCACTCAATACCTCACCTTTGTCTATCAGCAGGGCTGCAGCTTGGCGCAACTTGCCCAGGCAACCCGATAGAACATAGAAGCCGCGGCAAGCTGCCGCACAACTGAAAGGACTCAACATGAGCAAGATCGCCGTCGTCTACTGGAGCGGCACGGGCAACACCGAGGCCATGGCAAACCTCGTCGCCGAAGGCGCCACGTCCGCGGGTGCCGAGGCAGAGGTCATCTCCTGCGCCGACTTCTCCGCAGACAAGGCCGAAGGCTATGACGCCATCGCCTTCGGCTGCCCCGCCATGGGCTCCGAGGAACTCGAGTACGATGAGTTCCAGCCGATGTGGGACGAGGTCAAGGAGACTCTCGGCGACAAGAAGGTCGTCCTCTTTGGCTCCTATTCATGGGCCGAGGGCGAGTGGATGGACAACTGGAAGGCCGACGCCGACGATGCCGGCGTCAACGTCGTGGACTCCACCATCTGCTACGACGCGCCCGACGACGAGGGCGAGACCGCTTGCAAGGCCCTCGGAGCCGAGCTCGCGTAACGAACCCAGGGCTTCCAAAAGAGCCTGCATCAAAGCACATCCCCATCCCTACAAAAGAGCGGGGGCTGGATTCAAGTCCAGCCCCCGCTCTTTTGTAACGGCAGTTACATCAACCGGCTACGAGATATTGCCCAAGAACGCCTTGGTGCGTTCGCTCTTAGGATGGTCGAAGACCTCGCTCGGCGTACCCTCTTCCACAATGACGCCTCCGTCCATAAAGACGACGCGGTCGGCGACATCGCGGGCAAAGCCCATCTCGTGCGTCACGACGATCATGGTCATACCGTCGTGCGCCAGGTCGCGCATGACGCCCAGGACGTCGCGCACGAGCTCAGGGTCGAGCGCCGAGGTGGCCTCGTCAAAGAGCATGACGTGCGGGTTCATCGACAGGGCGCGGGCGATGGCAACGCGCTGCTGTTGGCCGCCCGAAAGCTGACTCGGCATAAAATCGATGCGCTCAGCAAGACCGACCTTGGTCAGCTCCTCGACGGCGATCTTCTCGGCCTCTTCCTTGCTGCGCTTGAGCACCTTTTGTTGCGCAAGCATGACGTTCTTTTTGACCGACAGGTGCGGGAACAAATTGAACTGCTGGAACACCATACCCAGATGCGTACGCACTTTGTTGAGGTCGACACCCTTGGCGCACACATCCACGCCCTCAACGATAATCGAGCCACTCGTGGGATGCTCCAGACGATTGATGCAGCGAAGCATCGTCGACTTGCCCGAGCCCGAGGGGCCCAAGACCACAACGACCTCACCCTTGTGCACATCCAGATCGATATCGCGCAGGACCACGTTGTCGCCAAAGGCCTTCTGGAGGTTCTTGATACTGACGACGACCTCGTTCGAGTTATTGGTTTCGCTCATGATAGGACCTCCTTACAGACCGGCGATGTGATCGGCAGGCGTCGCGACAACCTGTCCGGCGCTCTTGGCGGGACGCTTCTTCTTGGTCTCGGCCGTGCCCAAAAGCCTCGCCTCAAGACCGCTCACCAAGCGAGCGAGCGGCAGGGTGATGACCAGATAGAACAGGGCGGCAACCACATACGGCGTGATGGAGCCCGTCGTGGCCACGATGGTACGGGCGTTCATGACGATCTCGACCACACCCACGGCGGCAAGCAGCGACGTATCCTTGTAAAGCAAGATAAACTCGCTGGTCAGCGTAGGCAAAACATTGCGGAATGTCTGCGGAATCATAACGTAGAGCAGCGTCTGGAAGGCATTCATGCCCAGAGAGCGAGCAGCCTCGTTTTGGCCCTTGGGGATCGATTGAATACCGGCACGGAAGATCTCGCACAGGTACGCAGACGAGTTCATGGCCATGACGATAACGCCCAAGACATAGTCGTCCACCTTGACGCCGGCCAACGGCAGACCGAAGAACGCGATATAGATCTGCAGGAACGCCGGCGTACCGCGAATGATATTCACGTAGATGCCGGCGAGGCAACGCAGGATGCGCGACTTGGAGATGCGCATGAGCGACAGGGCAAAACCGAAGGGAATTGCCAGCGGAAACGCCACAAGCACGATCGAAAGCGACATAAGGAAGCCCTTAAAGACGATCGGCAGGCTTTGGACCAAAATGACCGGGTTCAAGAACAGGCGCAGGAACATATTGGAGTTCCAGGCCTCGACCCACGGCTGCTCCTTAAGATCGGCCAGGAAGTTATCGAAGGCCGTCACGCCCTTGATCTCGACGGAAGGAATTTTTGAAATCTTCTTGGTCGAACCGTCGGCGAGCGTATAGGTGCCGCTAAAGGCCTCATCGCCGCCCTCAACGGGAAACGTCACGCCGTAAACCTCGACACGGAAAAAGCCGCCGGCAGGCGCCGTCTCGCCAAAGTCGATCTTGAGCGTCTGACCATCAGCCGTGCACGTGGGTTTCATGGGCGTACGATCCATGAGGTCCTCGCCCGAGAGCATCGTCAATCGCGTGTCATCGGTACCAAACGTCGTGCCGTCGACAAACGTCAAAGAAAGACCGCTCAGCTCCTCGTCGGCATCGGCCTGAACTTCCCAGGTAATGCGCGTCTCGGTACCGCCGACCACATCGCTGCCCGAACCGGTGTTGGGTCGGGCGGTAATCTTTGCGGTCTCAAGCGCCTGGGCGGTCGTGGGCGCATATGCCCCCGCGCACACCAGCGCGAGCGCCACGGCCATGACGCAGACTAGCTTTTGGAGCAAGGCGGGCAGTGGAAAACGCTGCTCCGCGGCCCCTTTGTTCAGTCGAGACAAGGTGGCTCCTATCGTAGAAGTTGCCGACAAAACGAGACGGAAACGCTCTCCGTCAAGAGAAGCGCAAAGGCCCTCTCCGCAAAACGGAAAGGGCCCGCGCGCAATCAAGTAGTTATTTTACTTGATGTTGTACTTAGCCATGAGGGCGTCGACGGTACCGTCGTCGGTCAGGTCCTTGATGGCCTGGTTGATGTCATCCTTGAGCTTGGTGTTGCCCTGGTTGATGGCAATGGCGTACTCCTCGCCGGTGCTAATCTGCTTGATGGTCTGGCAGGTGTTGAACTGCTCGGCGGTCAGCTGGCTGGCAACGGAGCGGTTGGTGACTACAGCGTCGCCCTTATCGGACTGCAGGGCGCTGAAGCACTCGGTAGCGTCCTTGTAGGGGACAATCTTGGCCTTGGGGAAGTTCTCCTGGGCAAAGGCCTCGGCGGTCGAGCCAGACTGGACGATGATGGTAGTGTCAGCGTTGTTGAGCTTCTCGCTGTAGTTGTCGGCCGTGATGTCGGTGTTATCGACCTTGGTCACAATAGCCTGATCGTCCATGTAGTAGGAATCAGAGAAAGTGACTTCCTTCTCACGCTCGGGCGTGTCGGTGATAGCCGCAATGGAAACGTCATACTTGGCGCCCGAAGCGACACCCGGAACCAGCGTGTCAAAGTCATTGTTGACATACTCGACATCCAGGCCCAGCTTGTCGCCGATGGCCTTGATGAGCTCAAGGTCAAAGCCCTGATAATCGCCGTTGTCATCCTTGTACTCAAACGGAGCGTACTCGGCAGAGGTGCCGACGGTGAGCGTACCATCCTTGACGAGCGCGTACTCCTTGGAGCCGTCGACCTTCTCGACCTTAGCGTCGTCAGAGCTGCTGGAACCGGCATCAGAACCAGAGGTGGCGTTGGACGAGCCGCAGCCCGTCAGTGCGAGGGCGAGCGCCATGGCACCCGTGGCGGCAAATGCGCCAAGCTTCTTGAGCTTCATAATCAGTCTCCTTCCGGTGACCTCGTTTGATTCAGAGGCCTGCAAAAACTGTTGGCTATTATGCACCTGGAATTACGAATCTGCAATGAGAAAACTGATTGAAACAAATCCATAACGTGAATGGAATACTCTACTTTGTGACAGTCATTGCTGCTGCAATGACCTTAATAATCTAATTTCAGCTGCATAACCTGCAAGTTCGTTCGGAGTCTCCAAAATAAACGGCAGCGAACACAAACGGCCATTCGATACAATATTCTGCATAACCTGCATACCGCCACCAAATTCCTCGCTGCCAAGGTATCCCTTGCCGATGCACTCGTGACGATCTTTATGGGCGCCGCAGGGGTTCTTCGAATCGTTGATGTGTACGGCATGCAAGCGATCGATACCCACCACGCGGTCGAACTCGTCGAGCACGCCGTCCAGATCATGGATGATGTCGTAGCCGGCATCGCTCACATGGCAGGTGTCCAAACAAACGCCCAGCTTATCGGACAGCTCTGGGCACTTGGCGGCAACGCCCTTGATAATGCACGCCAGTTCTTCAAAGCTACGGCCCACCTCGGTGCCCTTGCCGGCCATGGTCTCGAGCAATACCGTCGTCTGCTGTCCCTCGAACATCACCTGGCACAGCGTATCAACAATCATCTGAATGCCGACCTCTGCCCCCTGTCCTACATGCGCACCGGGATGAAAATTGTAGTAGTTGCCGGGCAGTGCTTCCATACGCTGCAGATCCTCGGCCATGGCCTCCAGGGCAAACTCGCGCGCTCGCTCCTTAGCGGAGCAGGGGTTATAGGTATACGGGGCATGAGCCACGAGCGGGCCAAAGTCGTTTTGCTCCATAAGCTCGCGCAGAGCCGCCACGTCATCCATGTCAAGTTCTTTTGCCTTGCCACCGCGCGGGTTGCGCGTAAAGAACGCAAAGGTATTGGCGCCAATGGACAGCGCCGTCTCCCCCATTGCCCGATAGCCCTTCGTCGTCGAAAGATGACACCCGATCGTCAGCATCTCCAACTCCCCCTCATCAGTTGCGGTGAAATACGGTCTATTGGTGCCTTATTTTGGCGCAAACAGACCGTATTCCACCGCAAGTTATAAAAGGGGCATCAGGGGCAAAGGCCTCCAAGGCATTCCAGGCGCTGGCGCCATGCCCCCACGCCCTAAAGTTTCAAGCGAATCGCATCGATGATGTGCGCACAGCGCTGCGTGGCGGCAAGGGGCATGACGGGACTCTCGAGTTTCCCCGCCTGAATGAGCCGCACCGCATGCGACACCTCGCCGTAAAAATCATCGACCTCAAATGGTGTATCGATTTCGAGTACTCGACCGTCGGAATACTTCACATGGGCGAGCTCGGGGCGATGGAGACGCTCGATTTCCAATGAGCCCCGCTCACAGGCAATCGTTAAGCGGCTTTCATATGTTGCTTTGCCGTCGCACACCATATGAATGGGTATACCGCCGACGCTCATATGGATCTCGTCGGCCCAATCGACGCGGCCGCCCGATACGTCACGCCAGCGAACTTCACGGGACGAAACCTCGCACGCGCCCGCGAGCAAATCCTCAAACCAACCAACCGCATAGCAGCCCATGTCATATAGACAGCCGCCCTGCAACGGATCAAGCAGATAGCCCGAAGGAGACTCGCCGTAATCGAGCTTTTGTACGCTTTCAATCGAGACAATACGGCCAAGCTCACCCGACGCAAGCAAGTCTTTCACGCGAGCGTGCATCGGGCAAAACCGATTCTTCATCGCCTCCATAAACAGCACGCCGCGCTCGCGAGAGGTGGAGGCAATCGAGAGAGCCTCTTCCTCACTCAAAACGGCCGGCTTTTCGCACAGCACGGCCTTTCCGGCGCGCAGCGCGCGACAGGCCCAACGCGTATGCATGCCATGCGGAAGAGCCAAGTAGATTGCGTCGACATCGGGGTCGGCAATCAGCGCGTCATAAGCCGCGTCGCCGTTATTGTCGACCGAGGCATGGCTATGCGCAGCATCGATCGAAAACGCTCGGCAAAATCCCTCGACATGTGCAGGAGTGCGGCCGGCCGCAGCCACCAGCCGTGCCCCGTCGACCTTCTTGAGCGACGATGCAAATCGATGCGAAATGTGTCCAGCGCCCAAAACGCCCCAACAAACCTCACACAAATCATCACATGAATCCCGATGACCCACGACAGCCCCCTTCAGTTGCGGTGAAATAGTTCCTGTTTGGCCCCTATTCTGCCGCAAACAGGAACTATTCCACCGCAAGTTATAAAAGGGTCATGAGGAGCGTGTTTTGCCGAAGACTTTAAGCATGGCCGTTACGGGGCCCGGCTGGAAGCGCCGGCGCACGTCATCGAGACGCTCGGGGATATCGATATGCTGCGGGCAGTGGCGCGCGCATTTGCCGCACTTGACGCAATTGCTCGCCAGCTTGGCCTCGCTTGTGCGCCCCGCACTCGCCGTAAAGTATTGCGACAGCCCCGTAAACCAGCTGTGCGCATAGCTCGCGTTGTAGGCGGCAAAGCAGCCGGGAATGTTGATACCCTTGGGACATGGCATGCAGTAGCCGCATCCCGTGCAGGGCACGCGATTCGATTTTTCAAACTCATCCAGCACGTGCGCGATCGTGTCGAGCTGGTTGGCCGTCATCGAATTCGGCAACGCGAGGTCTGCCAGTGACGAATTCTCGTCCACCTGCGCGGTATCGGTCATACCAGAAAGCAACATGGTCACCTGGGGATGATTCCACACCCACGAGAGCCCCCAAGCGGCAGGCGTATGCAAATGCCGATCGCATGCACCATCGAGAACAGCGCGCGCCCGCGGAGGCAATTTGCCTGCCAAGCGTCCGCCCAAAAGCGGCTCCATCACAAACACCGCGAGACCTCGCTCGGCGGCGGCCATGAGCCCCGCCGTTCCCGCCTGATATCGCTCTCCAGCGTAGTTGTACTGGATCTGGCAAAAGTCCCACTCATACGCATCGAGCATCGTAAGGAAGTCCGCCGTGCTGCCGTGGTACGAAAAGCCTATCTGACGAATACGCCCTGCAGCCTTTTGCTGCGCGATCCAGTCCTCGATGCCCAGCGCCACCACGCGCTCCCACTGCGCAGGCGAGGTGATGTTGTGCATAAGGTAATAGTCGATATGGTCGGTCTGCAGGCGGCGCAGCTGCTCGTCGAAAAACCGATCGAAATCCTCCGCGCATTTGCACGAAGCATGCGGCAGCTTGGTTGCGAGCAAAACCTGGTCGCGCAAGCCCAGGCGTTCAAGCGAAGCGCCCACGCAAGCCTCGTTGCCGGGATAGAGATAGGCCGTGTCCAGATAATTAATCCCCTGCTCCACCGCACGGGAGATGATGGCATCGGCCGTCTTCGCATCGGGGTGTCCCGGCGCACCGGGAAACCTCATGCAGCCCAGACCCAACGCCGAGATACGGTTGCCGCTTTTGGGGTCAACGCGATATTGCACGGCCCCTCCCCTCCCATCGAAGCCCTGACAAGGCGAAACAAACCCGTCACGTCATCGAAACACATCGGAATCGCAATTGAGAACGTATCGTAACGCAGCAGAAATCGAGCCGTCACGGCACCGCTTTAACATCAGCAAAAAGCCCGATGAAAGGAGTCGCCCATGCCCACGCGCATGTCTTTGCGGTCTGCCCCGTGGCATAAGTGCACAGCGCAATAGTTTCTTTTTCATAACAGCCGCCCCGCGCACCCACCAATCACCCTGGCAGCATACAATCCATCAGGCGCCCCTTACGCGGGCGCCTTTTACATGGGGAGATGATTCACATGCAGATCAACAAGGTCGCCTTTATCGGCAAGGGCGGCGTCGGCCTGCTCTACGGCAGCATGATTGCCAAGGCCCTCGGCAATGACGCCGTCGAATACGTTATGGATGACACCCGTTTTGAGCGTCACGCGAACGACGCGCTCACCGTCAACGGCAAGCCCTGCGATCTCACGTCCGTCCGTGTCAGCGAGGCGACGCCCGCCGATCTGGTCATCCTGACAGTCAAGACCACCGGTCTCGACCAAGCACTCAAGACTATGGAGCGCGTCGTGGGACCCAACACGCTCATCGCCTCGCTGTGCAACGGCATTACGAGCGAGCAAAAGATTGCCGAACGCTTTGGCTGGGAGCATACCGTTCTTGGTATCTGCCAGGGCATGGACGCCGTGTTTCTCAACGGCGCGCTCACCTTTACCAATGCGGGCGAAATCCGCTTTGGCGCGGCGGCCGGCACGAACCCCGCAACCATCACCGCAATCGACGAGCTCTATACGCGCTGCGGCATCGCCCATACCGTCGAGGACGACATCGCCCACCGCATGTGGGCCAAACTCATGCTCAACGACGGCATCAACCAGACCTGCATGGCCTACGGCGGGACCTACGGAAGCGCCACGGAGCCGGGCTCCGAGCAGCGTCGCTGCTTTGTTTCCGCCATGCGCGAAACGCTTGCGGTCGCCAACGCCGAGGGCGTTGAACTGACCGAGGCAGACCTGACGCAAATGGTGCACCTCATCGAGAGAATCGACCCCGCCGGTATGCCCTCGATGGCTCAAGACCGCATCGCAAGGCGCAAAACCGAGGTTGATGAGTTCGCGGGCACCATCTGCCGCCTCGCAGCCAAACACGATATCCAGGCACCGCAAAACGAGTGGCTCTATCGGCGCATCCGCGATATCGAGAAAAGCTGGTAGCGCCGACGCGCCGCATTCAACAGCCTTAACAGCAAAACCGCCGCAAGGGAACCTTTCCCCTGCGGCGGCCTTCATCTTCGTCTATGACCGGCGGCCGATCTCACAACAGTTAGCGTTGCGACCCCGGCACCTCGTCCTCATCGTCGCGGCAAAGAACCACGCCTGCGCTTCCCAGCAGCGTGGCCGCGATCAGCGCGCCGACCACGATAGGAGCAGCCCCGCATGTCCCCTGCATGCCCGCGACGAGCGCGGCCGTGGGACCAAGGCAGCCAAGCATCAACGCGACGGCGGCAACGGCAATATCTCGAGCATTCACAAGACCACTTCCTCCAAGAGAAAGACCTTATTTCTCAAGAACCAGTGTGCCCCGCATCCATACGCCCAGCGTACCGCCACGGTAAGGGCTCTGTTAACTCAAACGCATACATAGAACGGACGTCCTTACGTTGCCCTAAAGCTCGGTAAAGACGCCCGTCCGCCAAATATCCGTGATGCAGAAAAATTACCAACCGGTGTAGTAATCGGTGGTTCCGGCAGCGCAGCCGGAGTCATAGACCTTGCAATCACCCTTGGAGCCCGTAAAGGTCGAGCCCTGGGCCATATCGCCCGCGGCAACAACGTAATAGCCGTCGGAATCGCGCCAGAAGCCCTCAGAATCCTGAGTCCATTCGCCCGTGCGATAGTGATAAAGCACATTGCTGCTGTAATAGGTCTCGCGGCGCCCGTTGTAGTTATTGACACCCGCAGAGCGCGTCAGGCCCGATCCGTTCGCGTAGGACGCGGCAGACGCGTAAGACGGAGTGTAACCGGCGTTGTAGTACGAAGCCTGGGCGGCCTCGGCAGCCTCCGCCTCGGCGGCAGCCTCGAGCGCTTCGCGCTTGGCATCCTCAAGCGCAGCGCGCAGCTCATCGAGCTCGGTCGACTTGGCGTCGACCTCCCCCATCGTCAACAGGCTACCCGCACCGTCGATGCAACCCTGCAGCACAGCACGCTCGTCATCGGTAGCATAGTCGCCATACATATTCATAATGATCTGAGCGCGCATCTCAAGGGAATCGCGCTTGGCCTCCATCGAGGCGTTCCACTCCTGCATGGAACCATAACCATCGCCGCGATAGTCAACGGGCTGCACCAGCGTCGCCTCGGACGGCGTAGGTCCAACCGTATCGGATAGTGTTGCCGCGTGGGCATCGGTTGCACCGGCGCCCGCCAAAAGTGCCACGGTCAGAGCGGCGGAAAGGGCGGCGGCTTTCGGTTTTCGTGAATCGATCCTCATGTAGCTAGAAACCTCCGTAGTGCGTTTTTGCTGCGTTTGAGCTGCGTGTGATTCGATCGCGCTGCATAGTACCCCGAGCAAATCGCGACCTGCGGTTTTACTCAAAAGGCGCACGTCAATTGCGTAAAACTCACATCCTCTTAACAGGAGTTTTCCACATCTCGATTGCATAAAGCATGCCAAAAACCCTGTTTTTGCACCCGCTCTATGCAAAAAAGGCGCCTGTGCAACCATTGTTCGCACAGGCGCCTTGAGCAGGCATTTTATGCAGTTATACCTATCGAGTCGCAAGGGGTCCTTGCACAAGTCGCCTTACTCGTCCAGCGCGGCGAAGGCCTGCTTCAGATCCCAAATGATATCCTCGGCGTTCTCGGTACCGATGGAAAGACGGATCGTGGAGGGCGTGATGTTCTGCTCGGCGAGCTCCTCGGCAGAGAGCTGGGAGTGCGTAGTGGTAGCCGGGTGCACGACGAGCGACTTGACGTCGGCCACGTTGGCGAGCAGCGAGAAGACCTGCAGATGGTCGATGAACTTCCAAGCTGCCTCCTGGCCACCCTTAATCTCAAAGGTAAAGATCGAGGCACCGCCGTTGGGGAAGTACTTCTGATAGAGCTCGTGATCGGGGTGCTCAGACAGGCTCGGGTGGTTCACCTTGGCGACATGGCTATCACCAGCCAGGAACTCAACGACCTTCTTGGTGTTCTCGACATGACGGTCAACGCGCAGCGACAGAGTCTCGGTGCCCTGGAGCAGGATCCAAGCGTTGAACGGGCTGATGCAGGCGCCCTCGTCACGCAGCAGGATGGCGCGGACATAGGTTGCGAAGGCGGCGGGACCGGCAGCCTCGGCAAACGAGACGCCATGGTAGGAGGGGTTGGGCTCGGCGATCTGCTCATACTTGCCGCTCGCCTTCCAATCGAAGTTACCGCCGTCGACGATCACACCGCCCAGCGAGGTGCCGTGGCCGCCGATGAACTTGGTTGCGGAGTGGACGACGATGTTGGCACCATGCTCCAGCGGGCGGAACAGATACGGGGTGCCGAAAGTGTTGTCGACGACAACCGGCAGACCGTGCTTCTTGGCGATCTCGGAGATGGCGTCGATGTTGGGGATGTCGGAGTTGGGGTTGCCGAGCGTCTCGAGATAGATGACCGTGGTGTTGTCCTTGATGGCGCCCTCGACCTCGTCCAGGTTATGAGCGTCGACAAACGTGGTCTCGACGCCAAACTGGGAGAGCGTATGCTCCAGCAGGTTGTAGGAGCCACCGTAGATGGTCTTCTGGGCAACCACATGGTCACCGGCCTGGGCAAGAGCCTGCAGGGTATAGGTGATGGCAGCAGCACCGGAGGCGACGGCGAGACCTGCCACGCCACCCTCGAGTGCGGCGATACGATCCTCGAAGACGCCCTGGGTGGAGTTGGTCAGACGGCCGTAGATGTTACCGGCGTCGGCAAGACCAAAGCGGTCGGCGGCGTGCTGGGAGTTGCGGAACACATAGCTCGTGGTCTGGTAGATAGGCACGGCGCGGGAGTCGGATGCGGGATCGGCGCTCTCCTGGCCAACGTGAAGCTGCAGGGTATCGAAACCAAAGGTGTGCTCGGGGTTGTTGATGAACTGGCTCATGATGATCTCCTTGATCGAACAAAAGTAAATAAATAAGAGAGAAGTAAGTCGCTGTCTCCTGATCACGCCGACGGGCGCAAACAGGAGCCCGGCATTCGCCTTGGTAAGCAATTCATATGCGGGCCTCCTTTCGCATCCCGGTTCAGTGGTCGGTTTAATTACCTACCGCCTTTGTGTGTTTTGAATAGTACGAGCATTGTTTCGCTCGGTCAATCACTTAAAAGCGCTAACCTGTTATCGGTTTTATAGATAGCAATCGAAAGGACGGCGCCGATGACCCTTCAGCAGCTTCGTTTTCTGATTGCCGTGGCAGAGTCCGGCTCAATCAACGCCGCAGCTCAGCGCCTCTATACCGCTCAGTCCAACATCTCAAACGCCGTCAAAAGCCTGGAGCAGGAACTCCACCTGGAGATCTTTACGCGCTCCAGCCGCGGCGTCACGCTCACCAACGACGGCACCGAGCTTTTGGGCTATGCGCGCCAGGTCGTAGAGCAGGCCGATATGCTCGAGGCCCGCTACGAGGACGGCGGCACCCCGCAAGTCCGCCTCGCCATTTCCGCCCAGCACTACGCCTTTTCGGTCGAGGCCTTTGTCAACGTGGTCGAGCGCTGCCGCGACAGCAAGTTCGAGTTCATCATGCGCGAGACCACCACGTCGCAGATCATCGATGACGTCCGCGCGTTTCGCAGCGACATCGGCATCCTGTATCTGGACGACTTTAACGATCGTGTCCTACAGAAAGCCTTTACCGATGCCCGAGCAAGCTTCCATCACCTCTTTGATGCAAAGGTCCACGTGTTCGTAAGTGAGCGCCACCCGCTTGCCCGCCGCCCGCAGCTGTCCCTTGCCGACCTTACGCCCTATACGCGCTACAGCTTTGAGCAGGGAACCTCAAACTCCTTCTATTACGCCGAGGAGCCGTTTAGCTACATCCCCTGCGATCGCAATATTCGAGTCTCTGACCGCGGCACGCTCACCAACCTGCTGATCACCTCGAACGGCTACACGCTCTCCACCGGCGTGCTCTCAAACGAAATGCAATGGGGCATGGCATCGATTCCGCTGGCAGATGCCCCGACGATGCACGTAGGCTATATCATGCACGATGAACGCAAGGCCTCTCCCCTGTTGCAGCAATACCTCGACGAGCTCGACCGCATCATCCAAGAAAACCAGCCATCAGAGGACGGGGTAGATATGGTAGATTGCTAGCCCTCGGCGAACGCGGCGCTACAATGGTCACTCACACGAAACGTACCCAACGAAAGGAACCATGTGAAGGTCATCATCTATACCGACGGCTCGGCCCGATCAAATCCGGGACGCGGCGGATACGGTGCCGTGCTCAAATACACCAATCCCGCCGGCAAGACCTTCACCTCCGAGCTTTCGCGCGGCTACGCCAAGACCACCAACAACCGCATGGAGCTCATGGCGGTCATCGTGGCGCTCGAGGCACTTAACCGCCCCTGCGAGGTCGAGGTCCATTCCGATTCGCAGTACGTCGTCAACGCCTTTAACAAGCACTGGATCGACGGCTGGAAAAAGCGCGGATGGAAAACCGCCAACAAGCAGCCCGTTAAGAACCGCGATCTGTGGGAGCGCCTACTCACCGCCAAAAGCAAGCACAAGGTTGAGTTCATCTGGGTTAAGGGTCACGCCGGCCACGAGCTCAACGAGCGCTGCGATGAGCTTGCCACCACGGCGGCCGACGGCAGCAACCTCGATATCGACACCGGCTTTAACGAGAGCGACCTGTAACGGCGTTTTCGCACGCTTTTGTGTCCTCCCGCGCTACACTCGTCCTGTAGGCCAAACAACGCAAGGGGGACACATGCTGCGTATAGCGACCATCGGCACATCCATGATTACCGACGACTTTATCCAAGTCGTCAACGCCAACGACCAAGCCGCGTTTGTGGGCACGCTCTCGCGCGATGCCAATCGCGGTGCTGCCTTTACCGCCGAGCGCGGTGGCGAGCGTAACTTCACCGCACTTGATGAGCTCGCGTCCGCCGCCGACGTCGACGCCGTCTATATCGGCAGCCCTAACGCACTTCACTACGAGCAGGCCCTTGCCTGCATCGCCGGTGGCAAGCACGTCATCGTCGAGAAACCCTTCTGCGCCACCGAAGCGCAGGCGCTGGAAGTCTTCCGCGCTGCCGAGGCAGCAGGTGTCGTGGCCCTCGAGGCCATGCGTCCCCTCCACGATCACGCCTTCCACGCCATCGAGGACGCCCTGGGCGAGATCGCCCCCATCCGCCGTGCCTCATTGCGCTTTGGCAAGTATTCCTCGCGCTACAACGAGATTCTCGCGGGACGCGCCACCAATATCTTCGACTGCAATATGGCATCGGGTTCCCTCATGGACATTGGCGTCTACGCCGTCGAGCCCATGGTCGAGATTTTCGGCATGCCCTCCGGCCTTACGAGCATGACTACTCTGCTCGACCCCACCACGCGACAGCTCACGCACGGCCCCATCGACGGCTGCGGTTCCATCCTCGCCAGCTATGGCGGAGGCCGCATCTCCGTCGAGCTCGCGCACTCCAAAATTACGAATGACCTACTGCCCTCGCAGATCGAAGGCGAGCGTGGCACTATCCAGATTGACCATCTGTCAACGCCCCGCAACGTCCGCATCGACTATCGCGGCGACGTCGTACGCGGCTCGGCGACCGAGGCGCCGCGCGAACAGGGCGACAACGGCCGCGTGCTCGACCTGCCCAAATCGAGCAACACCATGGAATACGAACTCACAGACTTTATCACCGCCATCGGCGGCATCGATAACGTCAAGGAAGAGATTTGGGAGACCCCGGCGGGACGCCACGAGCTTGGCCACTACCGCGATGTCACGCTCGTCTCACTACGCATCATGGATGCCGTGCGTCAGCAGGCCGGCATAACCTTCCCGGCCGACGCAGGCAAGCAGGCATAGCGATGGGCCTCTTCGATACGTTCTTCTCCAGCGTCACCGGCGGCAGTCGAGAGCCTCAAAAACCGTCAAACGTCGAGCTCGAGCTGCGCCGCAGGCTTACCGTGCTTGCAAGCGACGAGGCCACTCAAGACACTCCCCTGCGTTATTTCCTGCGCTGGGCGGGGCAAGTCCAAGGCGTTGGTTTTCGCTTTACCAACACCAACCTCGCGCAGGCACGCGCACTCACCGGCTGGGTGCGTAACATGGAAGACGGCTCAGTCGAGATGGAGATACAGGGAGCTCCGGCAGACATCCTATCTCATCTCGAGGCACTTCATGCCTCCTACGAGCGCATGGGAACGCGTTTTCGCCTTGTAGATGCCCAGGCCCGAGCCCCACTTGCCAATGAAGACGGTTTCAGTCCTCATTATTAGTATTGTGTGCTAAATACGGTATCATTTACCTACGACCGTTGATAGAAAAGAGGCGAGGCGCATGGCGGTGCAAAGAAGGAATACCAAGCAGCGAAAGCTGGTTCTTGACGCCGTGCGCCAAAGCTACAACCATCCCACCGCCGACGAAATCTACAACGTCGTGCGCGCGCAGGATGACAAAATCAGCCGCGGTACGGTCTACCGCAACCTCAATCTCTTGGCCGACGCCGGCGAGATCCTCTCCATCAAGACGCCGGGCGGCAGCCGCTTCGATCGCACGATCGAGCCGCACGCACATATCATCTGCACCTCATGCAGCCGCGTCATCGACGTACCGCTCCCCTTCGATGCCCAGCTCGACGCCAAAGCGTCCGAGCAAATCGGCTGGCACGTCACGTCGCACTACACCATCTTCGAGGGTCTCTGCCCCGACTGCCGGTAGATGTTTGGAACATGCCTTAAAATCCACCTTTCCGCACTTTGCAGCAAAAAGTAGATTCCTAGACATGTCCCAAATGTCTACTCAGCAAGTAGACGACGCAGCTCTTCTTCGACCGTGCGCACGTAGCGGACGCGGTCGTTAATGCCACGCATAGAGGGGTTGCAGCTCTCCATCAGATAGGGATGGCCCACGACGTTGAGCATGTCGCGATCGTTCTCATTGTCGCCAAACGCCATCATCTCATCGGGCGAAATACCCAGGGCACGACCGTAATCGGCAAGCGCGGAGCCCTTGCCCGAACCGAAACCGATAAAGTCCGTCCATTCGGTTCCCGACGTCATCACGTCAACACGGTCGCTAAAGAGGCGCTCAAAATACTCCAGGGCCGCCGGCTGATCCACCTCGGGCGTCTGGAAGGCAATCTTAATGACGTCCTCGTCAATGTCCTCGGGACGGTCGACCACCGCCACATCGCAGTGGACCTCATAGCGCAAATGGTCGACGAACGCATCGTTGCCGCTCATGGTGTAGAGGTGTCCCTCACACGAAAGGGTCACGTCGGCATGGGGATACGCAACCACGGCATTCGCGATATCCATAGCAAGGCTACGCTCCATGGAACGCTTGACAACGGCACGCCCCTCGCTCATCACTAGGGCTCCGTTTTCGCATACATAGGCGAGCTCATCGGCCACCGGGGCAAACAGGTAGCGCAAGCTCGCATATTGACGACCGCTCGCCGGCATAAACACGATGCCGCGACGATGCAGTTCATCGATGAGCTCAAAGGCCTCGGAACGCGGCTCGTGCTCCCCCGGATGCAGCAACGTGCCGTCCAAATCGCATGCAATCAGCTTGATTCCCTCAAGACCCATATGCTTTCCCCCAAAGCACCTCATCAACAGTAAGACGGACTTTGAATAGCTGCCTCTCAAAGTCCGTCTTACTCATACGCACGTTAACCGCGCGCCTTTTTTACGATCGCAAAGTCTGGAGCCATACTCACAACGGCATCCGCCGCGCTCGATGCAAAGCGTCGGTCCGCATCGAGTTCACGGGTAACCACCGAGAGCCGAACACCCTCGACACCCCGGAGCATGCGGCCCAAAACAGGCTGCACCGGCGTATACATGCGCACGGTATGCTCGTCCGAGTCGCCCCGGAAGAGCGGCGCATGCATGTTGCCGATCTCCCAGCACGCATGCGCGAGCGCAATCGGGTCCATGCGGTCAACTTCGACCAAATAAACCTCGGCGCTGCGCAGGCGCACGACAACCGCCATGGGCACTATGCCCGAACGGTCGATGACAAGCACATCGCCATCGGCAAGGCGATCGCCATCGGCAGCGCCCAGCCGAATATCGACCGTACGCCCCAGCTCCGTCACGCCCACAAATGTGCGGGCATCGGCCTGGTCCCAATCGAGTAGTAGCTCATCGACCCCAAAGACACCGCCCAGCTCCCGGCGAAGCAAAAGCTCATAGGACGGGTCGTTGAGATTTCCGAGACACGCTGTCGAAACCAGATTCACAGGCATAGCCTAGTCCTCGACCTCAACGAGCTCGATATCAAAGTTGAGGTCCTTGCCGGCCAGCTCGTGGTTGGCGTCGAGCGTCACGGCCTCAGGCGTTACGTCGATGACCACGGCGGGGACGGGCATGCCGCTCGGCGTGGACAGGAAAAGCTTCATGCCCTTCTCGATCTGCTCGATGTTGGGAACCTGTTCGGCCGGGAAGGTAATAACCATCTCGGGGTTGTGCTCGCCGTAGGCATCGGCAGCAGGAATGTGCACGGTCTTCTTCTCGCCCACCTGCATGTCGACAACAGCGGCGTCGAAGCCCTTGATCATCTGACCGGCGCCGCAGGTGAACTCCAGCGGCTC
>CAJMRR010000007.1 GCA_905215835.1 uncultured bacterium
GGTCAGGGCGTCAACACCACCGACTCCGCCGTGCGCGTGACGCATTTCCCCAGCGGCATTGTGGTCACCTGCCAAAACGAGCGCAGCCAGATTCAGAACAAGGCCGCGTGCATGCAGATCCTCAAGGCTCGCCTGTACGAGATTGAGCTCGAGAAGCGCGCCGAGGCCCTGGATGAGATCCGCGGACCCAAGACCACGATTGGTTTTGGCAACCAGATTCGCAGCTACGTGCTCTACCCGTACCAGATGGTCAAGGACCTACGCACGGGCGTGGAGACCAGCAATGTCGAGGCCGTTCTTGACGATGGCGACCTGGACCCGTTTGTTATTGGCTACCATCGCTGGGCCACTGGCAACGCCGATGCAGAAGGCTCGGAGGTCTAAAACATCGGGCAGTTTCAAGCCGATGCTAAGCCCAACGGTTGGACGGGTTTGTATCCAGAATAAACCCTGCGCAGGGGTGGTTTTTGTCCGGCGAATCGGTAGAATCGAATACAAGAAGAAGTTCAAAGCGCATCCGTTTGGGTGCGCTTTTTTGAGGGAGGCAGCATGGCATATCGTCTGGACATCAAGCGCATTCTTTCGATGAACTTCTTTCACGACCTGCCCCAGATCATGTTGGGGTGTGCTTTGGCCGCCATCGCGACCGACTTGTTTTTGATTCCCAACGGTCTTGCCGCCGGTGGCGTTACGGGCCTTGCCACCATTATCCAGGCGGTCGGCGCGGCGCGCGGCGTGTCGCTTCCCGTCGGTATCCAGACCATCGTGATGAACGCCTTGCTGCTGCTGGTCGTTATGCGCGAGGGCGGCATGTTCTACGTGGTGCAGACCGCGACGGGCTTTGTGCTGCTGGGCTTCTTTACCGATCTGTTCGCCCCGTTTGTAGCACCTCTGGCGGATGCGGACCTGATGCTCCCTGCCATGTGGGGCGGCATTATTACGGGCATCGGTTACGGCATGGTGTTGCGCGCCGGCGCCAACACCGGCGGCTCGGACACGATTGGCCAAATCATCTCGCGTAACACCTCGCTGCCGGTGGGCTCGACCGTCATGGCGATCGATGTTGCCGTATGCGCGCTATCGGCTCCGGTCTTTTCAATCGAAAACGCACTGTATGCAGGCCTTTCGATGGTCATTAGCGGCTACGTGATCGATGCCGTGGTCGATGGTGGCAACAAACGCCGTATGGTACTCATCATCTCGGACAAGTTCCCTGATATCGCTGCCGATATCATGTATGGCCTGGGTCGTGGTTGTACCAAGTTTAAGGCGACTGGCATGTATTCGGGTGCCGAGAAGCCAGTGGTTATGGTCATCGTGAGCCGTCGAGAGCTCAATACCCTCAAGACGATCGTGCGCGAGCGCGATCCTCATGCCATTGTGACGGTTGCCGACGTTACGGAAGCCTTCGGCGAGGGATTCAAGGACATTAGCGCGTAGGGTCGACCGCGTTCCATCCAAAAGACGTTCACATTGATAAACCGTTTCATCAGCGGTTCTGCCTGCTAAATTGTTCAAATAATGATAAAAACTCTGGTAAAGCCATCAGTTTCCAGCATAATGAATGACGTACGTGCATTGCGGCTGTGTTGGGATTACCTTCGGTGCCGTGCGCATTTTGTCTAATGAGGATGAAAGGAAGGCACAATGAGCGACGAAGAGCTCAAAAAGGTTGCCAACGAGGTAAGGAAGGGCATCGTCACCGGCGTGCACGCTGCCAAGTCCGGCCATCCGGGCGGTTCGCTCGGCGCTGCCGACATCATGACCTATCTGTACTTTGAGGAAATGAACGTCGACCCGGCCGATCCCCGCAAGGCCGACCGCGATCGCTTTGTGCTCTCCAAGGGCCACTGCGCTCCGGGCCTGTACGCCGTGCTCGCCGAGCGCGGGTTCTTCCCCAAGGAGGACCTCAAGACGCTGCGCCATATCGGCAGCCACCTGCAGGGTCACCCCAACATGAACGACACCCCGGGCGTCGACATGTCCACCGGTTCGCTCGGCCAGGGCATCTCCGCCGCCGTGGGCATGGCGGTTGCCGCCAAGCACTGGGGCGATACTTACCGCACGTACGCCCTGCTGGGTGATGGCGAGAGCGAGGAGGGCCAGGTCTGGGAGGCCGCCATGTTTGCCGGCAACCAGCAGCTCGACAACCTCTGCGTGATCGTCGACCACAACGGCCTTCAGATTGACGGTCCCGTCGAGGAGGTCAACGACCCCATGCCGCTCGCCGACAAGTTCCGTGCCTTTAAGTTCCACGTGGTGGAGCTTGTCGACGGCAACGATTTCGACCAGATCCGCGCCGCCTTTGCCGAGGCTCGCGCTACCAAGGGCCAGCCGACCGCCATTATCGCCGAGACCATGAAGGGCAAGGGCGTTTCCTTTATGGAGAACCAGGTGGGTTGGCACGGTAAGGCCCCCAACGATGAACAGTTTGAGCAGGCCATGGCAGAGCTCACGGCCGCCGGAGAGGAGCTCTAGGATGGCAGACGTCAAGAAAATCGCCACGCGCGTAAGCTACGGCGAGGCCCTCGTCGAGCTCGCCAACGAGCACGATGACTTTGTGGTCCTCGACGCCGACCTGGCCGCCGCCACGCAGACCGGCAAATTTAAGGCCGCTTGCCCCGACCGCTTCTTCGACGTGGGTATCGCCGAGAGCAACCTGATGGGTGTTGCCGCCGGTATCGCGACCACCGGTCGTGTTGCCTTCGCGAGCACCTTTGCCATGTTCGCTGCCGGTCGCGCCTTTGAGCAGGTCCGTAACTCCATCGGCTACCCGCACCTTAACGTTAAGATCGGTGCCACGCACGCCGGTATCTCGGTGGGCGAGGATGGCGCCACGCACCAGTGCTGCGAGGATATCGCCCTTATGCGCGTCATCCCCGGCATGACCGTTATCGTTCCTGCCGACGATGTGGAGGCCCGCGCCGTGACGCGCGCCGCCTACGAGTGCGACGGTCCGGTGTACATGCGCTTTGCCCGTCTGGCCTCGCCGGTTATCAACGACCCCGAGACCTACAAGTTCGAGTTGGGTAAGGGCATTGTCATGCGCGAGGGCGCCGATGTGACCATCATCGCCTGCGGCCTGATGGTCGGCGAGGCTCTCGAGGCCGCCGAGCAGCTCGCTGCCGAGGGTATCGACGCCGAGGTCATCAACATGCACACCATCAAGCCCATCGATGCCGACCTGATCGTCAAGAGCGCCACCAAGACCGGCCACGTCGTGACCGTCGAGGAGCACTCTGTGATCGGTGGCCTGGGCAGCGCCGTTGCCGACGTCCTGTGCGAACAGTGCCCGACGCCGCTCAAGAAGATCGGCGTCAACGACACCTTCGGCGAGTCCGGCCCGGGTGCCGAGCTTCTGCACAAGTACGGTCTGGACGCCGCCAACATCGTGGCGACCACCAAGGAGTTCTTGGCATAAGGCAAGGCGGATCTCAAGGACTGCTTCGCCAGAACTATAAAACTGTTTCGCCATTACTATGGAAACCCGGCAGGGGCGCTCTCTTGGAGAGCGCCCCTGTTTCAGTTGCGGTGAAATAAGGACTGTTTTGCCAGCTTAAAGGCTCAACAGTCCCTATTTCACCGCAACTCATGAAGACGCCCCTCAAGCACGGTCCCATCAGGAAAAAGGGCATATATCGACAAAGCGCAATTCAGACCCTTCCAGCTTTGTATATGCAGCACCTCAAGATAAACGCGGCGACCCCTTAGTTATCGCAGGCCGGGCACAGGGTTACTCTCCAAATCTTTCCGCAGGACGGAGGAGCCCCCGCCGCGCGAAGCGCGCAGCGGGGGCTCCGACATGTCCGAGGACGATTTGGAGAGTAACCCTGTGTCCGGCCGACGGGATCCCTAACCACGCCATGCTTCTTATGTGCAGCAAAGCTAATGCTGCTAAAATACAAAGCGCTCATGTAGTTTAAACGCACGACGATAAGGAGCACCAGTGGGTAACCACTTCCGTACCTCCGGTGCGGGCGATGATGCCCCCAAGACGCAGGCAGGCGTCCAGGGCAGTCGTTTCGCCACTCCGGATTCAGAGGGCCAGCCTGTTGCTCAGGCCCCCGCTCAGCCGGCAGATCAGGCACAGCCGGTATCCGATCCCTTTGCCTACAATCCAACCAGCGATGTCGCGCTTTCCGGCGCGGCGGGTTTTGAGCCCGTTCAGGCCGTGACCGCTCGCGTGGAGCAGCCTCAGGCTGGCGCCGCCACGCCGCAGCCTACCATGGCCGGCATTCCCGACCCCATGGCCCCTGCGACGCCGGCTCCTCAGCCTGCGCAGTCCGGGCTCTTTGCCGCTATTCCCGATCCCACGCAGCCTGCTGCCCCGGTGGTCGAGAGCGATCAGGCAGCTGAGGTCGCAAGCCTCGATAACGCGCTCAACAACCCCGATTTTACGTCGGTGTTTGCGCCCATCGATCCGCAGGCCAGCCGCAAGAAGATGGCCAAGCAGGCCGGTGTCGAGCCCGTCATCCTTATGGAGCATGTCACCAAGATCTATCCGGCACAGCCCAACAAGCCTGCACTCGACGACATCAACATCGAGATCTATCCGGGCGAGTTCGTCTTCCTGGTCGGTCACTCCGGCTCGGGTAAGACCACGCTGCTGTCTACGCTCAACCGCGACGTCAAGCCGACGAGCGGCCGCATCCTGGTTGCCGGTCAGGACCTCATGAAGATCAAGAATCGCAAGGTTCCGTTCCTGCGCCGCCAGATTGGCGCCGTGTTCCAGGACTTTAAGCTTCTGCCGCAAAAGACCGCCTACGAAAACGTGGCGTTTGCCCTGCAGTGCATTGGCAAGCCCAAGGGCGTCATTCGCAGCCAGGTGCCCGAGGTGCTGCGTCTGGTCGGTCTGGCCGATCAGATGGACTCGCTGCCCGACCAGCTTTCCGGTGGCGAGCAGCAGCGCGTTGCCGTCGCCCGTGCTATGGTCAACCGTCCGCCGCTGCTGATCTGCGACGAGCCCACGGGCAACCTCGACCCGGCGATCTCGCTGGGCATCATGAAGCTGCTTGAGCGTATTAACCGCACCGGCACCACCGTGATCGTCGCCACGCACGACCGCGAGATGGTCGATAGCATGCACCGTCGCGTGATCGCCCTCGAGGGCGGCCACGTCATCCGCGACCAGGAGAGGGGAGGTTACGGCAACTATGGCACCAACTAACGTGGGCTACTCCTTCAAAGAGGCAATCAGCCACTTCTTCCGTAACTGGACTACCTCGCTCGGCGCCGTCATCACGATCTTCCTTTCGCTGTTTATCATCGGCCTGTTCATCATGGGCTCTGCGATGCTGAACTCCGTGATCGGCACCGTCGAGGATCAGGTTGTCATCAACGCGTTCATTAGTGATGACGCCGATCAGGCCGATGTTCAGGCTTTTGAGGCCGAGCTTAAGACGTGGAATAACGTCAAGTCCGTGACCTATAAGGACAAGGACGACGCGCTGGCCGAGTATACGAGCAAGATGTCGGGCAACGCCGACGCCACCATGAGCGCGCTCGATGGCCAGAACCCGCTGCCGGCTTCCTTCGCTATTGAGATGGACGATCCGTCCAAGGTCGAGAGCACGGCAAAGAAGCTCAAGAAGGATGCCGATTTCCAGAAGATCGCGGATGACGGCGACGTCAACGCGAGCGTGCTGTACGGCCAGGAGGAAGTGAGCCGCCTGTTCCAGGTGACCAACTACATCCGCATCGCCGCCGTGGTGCTCGTTGGTCTTCTGACCTTTATCGCATTCATCTTCATCAACAACACGATTCGCCTGTCCATCACGGCGCGTCGTCGTGAGATTGCGATTATGCGTCTGGTCGGCGCCAGCAACGGCTTCATTCGTGGCCCGTTTATCACCGAGGGCGTGCTGCAGGCCATTTTGGGCTCGCTGCTTTCCATCGGCGTTCTGGAGCTGCTGCGCAATCTGATGATTCCGCGTCTGCAGGAGAGCATCGGCTGGATGTCGTTTGCCCTGCCGATGCAGTACTACCTGGTGACCTATGCTGCGCTGATTCTGGTCGGTGTGATTATCGGTCTCTTTGGTTCTGCCATCGCCATGCGCCGCTACCTGCGCGTGTAGGCATGCTTGGAATTCATCCCTTCCAACGGGTCGTCTCTTATGGGGCGGCCCGTTTTTTGATCCCTAGGGGACGGCAGGAAAGCGAATCATTTGGGTAGACTCTTTGGAGTTCGCAATCGATAGTTAGGAGGCGCCATGGGGCGCAATAACAAGCATAAGCGTGGAGCTCGCAATCAGCGCGGGCCGGTGCGCAGCGAACGCCGTCCGAGCCTGACCGGGCGCGTGCAGCTCCATGAGCATAGCGCCTACGTTGTAACCGAAAATGGCGACTACAAGGTCATGGGCCGCGGTAAGCGCGAGATCATGGATGGCGATACCGTTGCCGTGAGCATTAAGAACAGCCCGCACGGTGAGCGGCGCGCCGTGATCGAAAGCGTGGTTGAGCGTGCAGCCATAAGCGTGGTGGGCACGTACCAGACCGCCGGTCCGCTCGGTGTGATCGAGCCGCTCGATTCGCGTCTGAAGACCGACTTCTTCATTCTGCCCGAGGATACCTCGGCGGATCGTCTGGGCGTCCGCCCGGGTGATGCTGTTGTCGCGCGCATTTTGACCTACCCGACGCGCCTGGAATCGGGCACCGTGACGATCGAGCACCGCATCGGCGGAGATGACGCGCCCGATTTGGGCGTTCAATATGTGATGGCGCGTTACGGCTATACCGATAGCTATCCCGAGGCCGCGCTGGACGAGGCCGAGGGGCTTTCGCTCGATGTGTCCGCGGCGCTTAAGGACCCGCTCCGCCGCGATCTGCGCGACCGCTTTGTCATCACGATCGACCCGGTCGACGCGCGCGACTTTGACGATGCCATTTCGCTGGAGCGCACGCCCGAGGGCGGCTATAAGCTGGGTGTGCATATCGCCGACGTTTCACACTATGTGGCTTGGGACGGGCATATCGATCTTGAAGCTCGCCATCGTACGACATCGGTGTATCTGGCCGATCGCGTGCTTCCCATGCTGCCCGAACGCCTGTCCTGTGACCTGTGCTCGCTTCGCCCTGACGAGGACCGTCTTGCGTTTACCGTCGATATCGAGCTCGATGCGCAGGGTCGCGTGCGGCATTACGATCCGTACCCCAGCGTGATTCGCTCGCGTGTGCGTATGGACTATGACGGCGCCGAGGCACTGCTGGTGCGTGCCGGCGCGGTTAAGTATTCGGTGCTGGAGGGTGCGGCCGAGGATGTTGCGGCTGCCGAGACCTCGCGCGAGGAAGCGCTTGAGCGCGGTCTTGCGTGCGAGGAGGCCGCCCGCGGCTTCAGCGTCGACCTCGGCGATTTCCTTGTCGCCGCCAACGAACTCGCCGAACTCCGCCGTCGTATCCGTCGCGCCCGCGGCTCAGTCGATTTTGACACGGCCGAGATTCGTGCCCTGTTGGATGAGGACGGAGTACCCGTGCAGATTGTGGCGCGTGAGCGTTCGTGTGCCACGTCGCTTATCGAGGAAGCCATGCTGCTCGCCAACGAGTGCGTTGCAGAGTGGCTGGCAGACCGTGATATCGAGGCCTGCTATCGCGTGCATGAGGATCCGAGCCCCGATAGCCTGCACGGTGCTGCCGTTGCGCTGGCGCAGCTAGGCATCATCGACGATCGCCGTGCTGCCGGGATTGCCCTGGGGAGCCCCGATGAGCTGCAGGCTTGATGCTGCCGCCGGTACGGCCAACGCACCGCTCGTCAACACGCTGCTTCTGCGCAGCATGCAGCGCGCGCTGTACAAGCCGCGCAACGAGGGCCACTTTGCGCTCGCCGCGCCGTGCTACTGTCACTTTACGAGTCCCATCCGTCGCTACCCCGATCTGGTGGTGCACCGCGTGCTCAAACTGCAGTTGGCCTATGAGCAGCTCGGCGGCAAGGACGCCTTGGTCCGTACGCCGCGGCTGATCGGCAAGGGGCGCGAGTCGCTGCCGCGCATTCTGCCGCAGATCTGCCGCGCATGTAGCGATGCCGAGCGCGCGGCAGATGCCGCCAGCCATGCGACGCAAAAGATCAAGATTGCCCAGTACTATGAGGACCGTCTGGGTGAGCGCTATGCCGGAACCGTCTCGTGGGTTAGCAGCATGGGCCTCTTTGTGCGCTTGGACCTAACACAGGTCGAGGGCCTGGTTTCAATTAAGAGCCTGGGCAACGAGTGGTTCGAGTTCGACGAGGACGCGCTAACGCTCACAGGTGCCGACACGGGCACCCGTTACGAGCTGGGGCAGCGCGTGATTATCGAGGTCTCGCGCGTCAATACCACGCGTGGGCACTTGGACTTTAAGCTTATCCATTAGCTAAATCCCGACTCGTGGCGAGAGAGCGGAGGGCGGTCTTTCGGGGCCGCCCTCCGCATTTGAATAGTGGCTACCTTGCCGTCTGCTCGGCCGCCCGCTTACCTGCTATTTGAGAGGTAAAACCTACCAAAATAAACCTGTCCCTTTTGGCAGGTTTACAAGAAAGCGGGGATGAGATGGCGACGGTGTACGGGTATGCGCGGGTGAGTTCGCGCGATCAGAATCTGAATCGGCAGCTGGATGCGCTGGGCGCCTATGGCGTGGGCTCAGCGAATATTTATGCCGACCATGCGAGCGGCAAGGACTTCGATCGACCACATTATCGCGAGCTGTTGCACGTCCTGGGAGACGGGGACGTGCTGGTGGTGCTTTCTATCGACCGACTTGGTCGTAATTACTCCGAGATTCTTGAGGAATGGCGACGCATTACCAAGGAGCTCGGGGTTGCCATTGTGGTGTTGGACATGCCATTGCTTGACACGCGCGCTAGGGCCAGCGGCGCGCCGGATGTGACCAACACCCTGATTGCCGATATTGTGCTGCAACTGCTGAGCTACGTGGCGCAGGTGGAGCGCGAGAATATCCATCGGCGCCAGGCGGAGGGAATTGCAGCGGCGCGGGCGCGAGGGGTTCGTTTCGGTCGACCTCGCAAGCCGTGCCCTCCTCAGTTTGAGCTGGTGCGCGATAGCTATGAGGCAGGCGATATTACCCGCAGCCAGGCAGCAAAGTGCCTGGGCGTGTGCGTGGGGACGTTCGATCGCTGGATGCGCGAGGCGGGGTAGGGGTTTGCGTCGCTTTGTCGCTTCCTGTTGCGATTCAAATTTTGATACGGTGACGATGCCATTTGGGGCTACACTCGCTGATATTCAAAAAAGGAGGTTGGCCCTTGGCGCGCGTAAAACAAATAATCGGATGGACCGCAATTGTTCTGTTCGTTGCAACGCTGGCGGGCATCTGGGTGCTGACGGAGCAAAATGCGGTGGAGACGTCGTTGCTGAGCGAGTCCACCGCGCGTGTGGTGGAGGGTCAGGCTACGGGCGTTCAGGCTGCTGATGCCACGGGTGAAGCCCAGACAGAGAACGGAATGACCGGGGGCGCCGATTCGGCTGCCTCGAATGTCCGGTCTGGCCGACTTGCTTCCATTCGCATGTGGGTGGGCACAAACGTCCGTCGCGTTGCCCATACCGTAGAGTTTTTCTTCGTCGGATTATTCGCCTCCGTGGTCGTGGTTTGCCTTTCCAGGCGTCCGTGGAGCGTATGCTCCCGTTGCGTGCCCGTATTGCTCTTTTGCGCCGCCTGCTCCGTTGGCGATCAGGTGCATAAGATCTTTGTTCCCGGCAGGCATTTCGACGTTATCGATTTAGGATTCGATGCTGCGGGCTATGTCACCGCCATGCTGTTGGTATTGCTGGCAGCGGCGTTGGTGCGCCATGCGACTCGGCCGATCGGCGCCCATGCGAGGCGCTAGCCGGTAACAAACCCGTTTCTGATAATGCAACCTCGTTGAATTATTTTGTGTCGCGCGTATTTCCGAGCGGTCGGATTTGAGGGGCGAGCGGTAGAACGCTCGCCCTTTGTGCGCCACGATGCGGCACAATGTACCGCAAAAGCTGTTTGTATCCGGTACGAATCGTTCGTTGGTCTTTAATTCTTCTCAACGGAGGTGTTTGAGATGGCAAACGGATTGCTTTTGCGGCTTCGCGAGCGTGAGCTCAGCGCGAGCCCGGCGGAACGCAATGTCATCGCATATGTAAGCGCTCATCCGCACGAGGTGGTCGGGCTGTCCGTCCGCGGTCTTGCCGATGTCACGTTCTCCTCGCCCTCGAGCATTTTGCGCTTTTGCAAGCGTTTGGGTTTTGCGGGCTACAAGGAGTTCCAGCGCGAACTGATTGCCGAGCTGGCGCTCTTAGGTGACAAGAAAGACGTAGCCCTCGAGGACATCTCCATGGATGACAGCGTCGAACGTATCGTGGGGAAGGTGATGAAAAGCAACGTGCGCACGATCGAGGCGACGGCGCGAACGCTCGATTACACCGTCTTGGAGCGATGCGCGGCCCGTCTTAAGCGGGCACGCGCGGTCAATCTGTTCGGTATTGGTGCCTCTCGTTTGGTCGCGCACGACCTGGCGCAAAAGCTCATGCGTGTCGACAAAGAGTGCCATCTGTACGACGACTGGCATGATCAGCTCTTATGTGCCAAGAACATGCATGAGGGCGATATGGCAATCGCCTTTAGCTACTCGGGCTTGACGCAAGAGGTGCTGGACTGCACCGCCGAGGCTCAACGTCACAACTGTCCCGTTGTGGCCGTTACCAAAGTAGATGGATCATCCAAGCTTGCCACCATGGCCGATGCCGTGCTCGGCGTTGCTGCGAGTGAACCCTTGGTCCGCAGCGGTGCCATGGCTTCGCGTATGGCCCAGCTTATGGTTGTCGATGCCCTGTACGCTGCTTACGTTGCCAGCGACTACGAACGGGCGACGCATGTCATTAAGCAAAACTACATCGAGAAACAGGAAAGATGAGGTGAATGAAATGCTCGATTTAACAAAATTCACGACCGAACAGCGTAATCAAAGGTCAATGGACCTCGATACGATGACATCGCTGCAAATCGTCACGACGATGAACGATGAGGATCTTCGTGCCGTCCAGTCGGTCACGAAAGTGTTGCCCCAGGTTGCCACAGCAATCGACTGGGCTGCTGAGGCACTCGAGCGCGGCGGGCGCGTCTTTTACATGGGCGCAGGCACCAGCGGTCGTCTGGGCGTACTCGACGCTTCGGAGTGTCCGCCCACGTTTGGCGTGTCACCCGATCTGATTGTCGGGCTCATTGCCGGAGGCGAGACGGCGTTTATCAAGGCTGTCGAAGGTGCCGAAGACAGCGATGAGCTTGGCGCGAACGACCTGCGAGAGCGTGGACTCTCGGACAAGGATCTTGTCGTTGGCCTGGCGGCAAGCGGCCGTACTCCTTATGTGGTGGGCGGCCTTGCGTACGCCAAGGCAACTGGGTGCAAGACCATTGCAATTGCCTGCAACCAAGGGTCGAAGATCGGGGAGAGCGCAGATCTTGCCATTGAGCCCGTGCCCGGTCCCGAGGTGCTGACCGGCTCAACGAGGCTCAAGGCGGGAACGGTTCAAAAGCTCATTCTCAACATGATTTCGACCGGTGCCATGGTCAAGATCGGCAAGGTATACCAAAACCTGATGGTCGATGTGCAGCAGACGAACGAGAAGTTGGTGGTGCGCGGCCAGAACATCGTGATGGAGGCGACCGGCTGCACGCGCGAGCGCGCTGTTCAGGCGCTTGCAGATGCCGGCGGCCACGTAAAAACCGCTATTGTCTCGGTACTGCTGGACTGCGATGCCGAGCAGGCTGCGGTAGCTCTTGAGCGGGCGCGAGGCCATGTCCGTGCTGCGGTGAGTGGCCATGAGAAGAGCAATGCCGATGCCCAATAGGTGCGCGGCGTGAGCTGATATGACATCCAGACGAGATACCCAATACAAGGAGGAGTTATGACGAACAAAGAGCTGGCTCAAAAGCTGCTGGACCTTTTGGGCGGTAAAGACAACGTGCTCGCAAACGCGGCGTGCATGACGCGCCTGCGCGTGACCGTCAAAGACACGGGCAACGTCGACACGGAGGGTATTAAGGCGCTCGACGGCGTGATGGGCCTGGTCGAGGACGACACGATGCAGATCGTGCTGGGTCCGGGCAAGGTGAATAAGGTGCTCGAGGAGTTCTCCAAGCTCACCGGCCTTGCGAAAGGCGTTGCCGATGAGAGCGTGGTTGACGCTGCGGCCACAAACAAGGCCGCGCAGAAGGCCAAGTACGAGTCTAAGCCGGTTCAGGCCTTCCTCAAGAAGATTTCCAATGTCTTCGTCGCCCTGCTTCCCGGCATCATTGCGGCTGGCCTCATCAACGGTATCTGCAACGTCATTAACGTCTCGACGGCAGGCGCGCTTGCAGGCGAGTGGTGGTACCAGGGCATTCGTTCCATGGGCTGGGCCCTGTTTGCCTATCTGCCCATCTTGGTGGGCTATAACGCGGCACGTGAGTTTGGTGGCTCCGCTGCGCTGGGCGGCATCGCCGGCATGATGTGTATCGCCAACAGTGCCATGCCCCTGCTTGCGCCTGGCGCGGCTGATCCTGCCACTGCCATTCTGCTGCCGCTCACCAGTGCGCAGTACAACCCCGCAGCGGGCGGCATGATCGCGGCTCTCATCGCTGGCGCATTTTTTGCCTGGATGGAGCGTCAGATTCGCAAGGTTATGCCCAACGCACTCGACACGTTCTTGTCTCCGCTACTGGTGCTCATCATCGGCGCCTTTGCTCTGATGCTCGTCATCCAGCCGGTTGGCGCATGGCTGACGACTGCCATCTTTAGCGTTTTGACCTTTATCTTCGAGAAGCTGGGCGTCCTGGGCGGCTATATCCTGTCGGCAGGCTTCTTGCCGCTGGTGTCCGTCGGCCTGCATCAGGCGCTCACGCCGATCCACGCTATGCTCAACGATCCCGACGGCGCTACCAAGGGTATCAATTACCTGCTTCCCATCCTTATGATGGCTGGCGGCGGCCAGGTCGGTGCCGGTTTGGCGCTGTACTTTAAGACCAAGAACGCCAAGCTCAAGAAGTACGTCGCAGAGTCCATTCCCGTTGGAATCCTGGGTGTGGGCGAGCCTCTGATGTATGCTGTTACGCTGCCGCTCGTTCGTCCGTTTGTGACGGCCTGCCTGGGTGCCGGATTTGGCGGCGCGCTCGCGGCGCTGCTTCACATCGGCACGGTTTCTCAGGGCGTTTCCGGTCTGTTTGGCCTGCTGATCGTCGTTCCTGGCCAGCAGCTCGGCTACGTTGCCGCTATGCTGCTTGCCTATGCCGCCGGCTTTGTCCTGACGTGGTTCTTCGGTGTCGACGAGCAGAAGATCAACGAGTTCTTTGGCGAGTAGTTTGATATCGCGAGCCGTGTTGCTCGGGGTTCGCGGCGCGCGGCAGATTTCTTGATGTTATGGTTGTGCCGGCGGGGCTAGCTGCTCCGCCGGCCTTTTTTAAAGGAGCGTTGAAGCGTGAAAACGGGTATTTCGATTTATCTTTCCAGCCCTCTGCAGGATATTGAGCGGACGATTGAACATGGTGCCGCGGCGGGTGCGCGCTATGCGTTCACCTCGCTGCATATTCCCGAGGATGGGGGAGCGGCGTATGCCGATAAGGTCCGTCATGTGCTGTCGCTGCTTTCCGCCCGCGGCATTGCGCTCATTGCCGATGTGGGGCCTCGCACGTGCGATTTGCTCGGGCTTGAGCGCATCGAGGACCTGCGCGATCTGGGGTTGGAATACCTTCGTTTGGACTATGGCTTTAGCGCCCAGCGGGTCGCGGAGCTGTCCGGTGTATTTCACATTGTGGTCAATGCATCGACGGTGAGTTCTGATGAAATCGCATCGTGGCGTGAGGCCGGTGCCGATGTGACTCGTTTTGCCGCCTGCCACAATTTTTACCCCAAGCCTTATACCGGTTTAGCTCTGGAGGACATTGCTCGGGTGAATCTTCGTCTTGCGGCGCTTGGATTCGAAATCATGGCTTTTGTGCCGGGTGATGCTAACGTTCGCGGGCCGGTATTCGAGGGACTGCCGACGGTCGAGGCGCAGCGCGGTCGCGCGTCAAAGGTTGCTCTCAATATGCTTGAGCTTGCACATGGCGCCGATTGCGACATTGTGTTGGTCGGCGACCCCGATCTATCCGATGCGGGCTGGGCGCAGTTTGCTCAAGTTTCCGCCGGATACGTGGACCTGCAATGCGAGCTTGAGCCCGGTTATGCCTATGCGCGCGGGCAGATTCATCACGACCGGCCCGACTCGAGCGTCTTCATCTTTAGGTCTCAGGAGTCACGTACGACGCTTAAGCCGGATTCCGTGCCGACGGATGCCGGAGCCGGCCTGCCGCGAAAGGCGGGGTCGATCGCTGTGAGCAATAGCGGATATGGGCGCTACGAAGGCGAGCTTGAGATTGCGCGGGTCGATCTTCCCGGTGACGAGCGCATGAACGTTGCGGGCCATATCACGCCCGAGGCAATGGAGCTACTGCCGTTCATCAAACGCGGATTCGGGGTACGGTTCGTTTAGCGTGTGACCCGTGGGCTACAATTGGCCCATCATACGAAGGCGCCTCGTGTGGCGTGTGCTCGCGTTGGCCGATCTATATTCGGAGGATTCCCATGACCGTACTGCTTGTTGAATATCCCAAGTGCTCGACCTGTAAGAAGGCCAAGGCATGGCTGGACGAACATGGGGTAGAGTATATCGATCGCGATATCGTTTTGGACAATCCCACGGCTGATGAGCTTGCGACCTGGATTGCTCGTTCGGGGCTGCCGGTGCGGCGCTTCTTTAATTCGTCGGGCATGAAATATCGAGAGCTGGGCCTGAAGGCGCGTCTGGATGCGGGCATGACGGATCGGGAGTGCTACGAGCTGCTGGCGACCGACGGCATGCTGGTCAAGCGTCCGCTGCTGGTGGGCGACGACTTTGCGATTCCCGGCTTTAGGGAAGCGGCTTGGGCCGAGGCGTTGCTGTAGCGGCTGCGGAAAGTGCGACCCGGAATTCGCTTCCAGAATGGGATGCACTTTCCCAAAGTGGCCGGTTGCGGAAAGCACGTCCCATTCTGAGCTTCGATTGCGGGACACGGTTTCCGGTTGAGGGCTCGACGGGAAAGTAGGGACCAGTTTGAGCTTGAAATCTGGGACGCACTTTCCGCCGGCGGGCCTGCCCCAGTCAGTCCGCCAGCTGTGCCCATTCGTGCGGATCGTAGACCTTTACGTGTTTGTTGGGCTTGCCGCTCCAGTACTCCTCGTCCATAAAGGGCAGATATGCCTGAACGCCGGGGCAGATAAAGGGAATCCGCTGCTGTTGCAGTCGCTCGCGCTGGCGCTGCTCCAGGTGCGCCTCGGATATGACGGTCGGCATACCGGACAACTCGACGAGGCTTGCCTGGATTCGCTTAAGGTCGGGGAGTCCCGCGTGCCATGACATCCGCATGATCAAAAAGGATGCATGGCGGTATTTTGCCTGCACCACAGTAATGGCGGGGCGTAACGTGGGGTGAATTTTGTCCCGTTCGGGCCAAAGGTCGGCAGTGATCTCGAGGCCCAGGGTCTCCCATAGGTAATCAAGCTCTTCGTCCATGGTGCCTCGATATCTACGCGATCATTGATACTTCGATTGTGTTGCCTGGTGCTATCGTTTTCACGGTAGAATCTGCCAACGGTTGACGGCTACCGCTCACGGCGTTTTGCCCTTCGTGTACAGCGGTTGGCTTCACAGGTCCTTCACGGGTTGGACTAAATTAGGCCAATTTGACTGAATTTCAAAAAAGTCAAAATTGGGGCTTGCGTCACGGCGAGACTTCCCGTATATTTCTTTCTTGCGCAAAGGCACAGCCGAGCGCAGCGATGCAGTCATTGGGATGTCGTCTAATGGCAGGACAGCGGATTCTGGTTCCGTCAATGGGGGTTCGACTCCCTCCATCCCAGCCATTGCATTTGCTACATATGGCCCGTTCGTCTAGCGGTTTAGGACGCCGCCCTCTCAAGGCGGAGATCACCAGTTCGAATCTGGTACGGGCTACCAAAATTGAACGCCCGGGCCTCGTAAGAGACCCGGGTTTTGTGTATTGACCGTATATACGGCGCCTGCCGTGTTTCGCTCAGATCGAGGAGTAGCCATGGATCTGCCCATCAGCTTGCAAGACATCACGTATGCCGAGAACTATCTGGCGCAGGGCGACCTGGCTACGGCGACGCCGCTGCTGGAGCGTCTGGTGGAGCTCGCCGAGGAGTATATTGATGCTGAGTGCAAGACGGAGGAGAAGCGTCAATACTTTAGCTTCGATAGCAAGTTTGAGCGCTTGGCCTATCGCCGCGTGGAGAAGGATCCGCGCGAGCTCGTGCAGGTCGAGGTGCCGTTTGACCGCCTGTACTCTGACATGGCGTTTGCCTACATTCGCCAGCAGGATTATGTAAGCGCTCGTAATGCCCTGATGCAGGCTGTGCGTTGGGACCCCATGAACTGCAACTATCGCTTGGATTTGGCCGAGCTGTTCCGTGCACTCGAGGACAAGCAGGAATGGGCATCGCTCTCGTTCTCGGTGCTGGAGCGTGCAAGCGATGGCAAGTGCGCCGCCCGCGCTTACGCCAATCTAGGTCAGTACTTCTTGGAGCCCGAGACCGAGAACGTTTCGGCTGCCGTGGGCTGCGCGCGTCTGGCGCTGCGCCTGGCGCCCAACGATGCGCATACGACGCGCCTGCTCAACAAGATCCATACCACCTATCCGGATGCCGCTGATGAGAGCGACGACCACGTGATGGGTGAATTGGCCCTGCAAGGCGTGCCGACCTCGCCTTCGGCCGAGATTGCCATCTGCCTGATTATGTGCGCGACCGATGCTGCAAGCGACGGCGACAAGCAGGAGGCGACGCGCCTGACGGTACGTGCTCGCGACTTGGTGGGCGAGGAGGCCTGCGCGGCGATTATCAAACTGGTGCGCGAGAGCGATGCCGAGCTCAATGCCGAGCGCAAGGCAAAGCGCGAGACTGCGGGCTCAAACGCCGACGGCGCCAAGGAGGCCGGCGATGCCCAGTAAGCGCGAGCGCAAACTCATTTCCAAGAATCGCTCGGCACATCACGAGTACTTTATCGATGAGACATTTGAGTGCGGTATTGAACTGAGTGGCACCGAGGTCAAGTCGATTCGCGAGCGCGCCTGCCAGATCACCGATACCTTCGCGCTGATCCGCGGCGGGGAGTGCTGGCTCGTCGGCCTGCATATCCACCCTTATAGCCATGGTGGCGTGTGGAATCGCGATCCCGACCGTCGGCGCCGTCTGCTGCTGCACCGCAAGGAGATCGACTTTCTTGACGGCAAACTTCGCAACCGTGGTTATGCGCTGGTTCCGTTGGAACTCTACTTTAATACCGACGGCCGCGTAAAGCTGCTGCTGGGTCTGGGTCGCGGCAAGAAGCTCTACGACAAGCGCGAGGACATGGCCAAGCGTGATGTCCAACGCGAGATCGACCGCGCCCTTAAGGAACGCAACCGCTAGGCACTCTGTATAAGTTGCGGTGGAATACGGACTGTTTTGCCTATTTGAGGGGCTATTCAGTCCCCATTTCACCGCAACTGCGGGCGTCTCATCTTTCTTACTGTTCTGACACATATGTCTCAAAGGCGGCGTCCGTTATGGGTGCCGCCTTTTTTGTGGGTACATACATTCATGAGGTTCCAACTCGAGCTAGGGGAGTGATCGTTATGGACAAAACTGCGTTCTTTACCATGCCGAGCGGTCTGTACGTGGTGAGCGCTGCGGCAGACGGGTTGCGCGCCGGCTGCGTCATCAACACTGCGGTGCAGGTGACGTCCATGCCGCCGCGTATTTCGGTTGCCGTGAACAAGGAAAATGTCACGTCCGGCGTAATCGCATCGGCTAAGGCCTTTGCGCTGACCGTGATCGATCGGACGGCCGATATGCTCTATATCGGCAACTTTGGCTTCCGTACCAGCAGCGACTATGACAAATTTGCTAAGTACGAGACGCGCGAGACCGCACTGGGCATGCCCTATGTTCCCGAGCATGCGGCGGCCTTGTTTAGTTGCCGTTTGATTGATACCGTGGATGTGGGCACGCATCTACTGTTTATCGGCGAGGTCGAGGATGCCGAGCGCCTGAGCGACGACACGCCGCTCACCTACGATTACTACCATAAGGTCCTGAAGGGCAAGACGCCTCCGAAGGCGTCCTCGTATCAAGGCTAGAAATGTTTTAAAAATACTTGCATTATATTATTGAGAATCTATACTAATAGATGAAGTACATCACCAGTCGCGTTCGAGAGGAGAACATCATGGCTGAGGAGAAGAAGACGTATAAGTTCGTGTGCATCGTTTGTGGCTACGAGGTTGAGGTCGATACGCCCGAGCTGCCCGAGGACTACGTGTGCCCGGTGTGCGGCGTCGGTCCCGATCAGTTTGAGCTCGTCGAGGAGTAGCTCGTCGGCACACGGCTTGTAGCAACACATAGCTCTGTCCAAGGGCCCCGGTCGAATTCTCGGCCGGGGCCCTTTTCCTCCGCCCCCAAGGGATCACTGTTGCTGTTGGCCGATCCTGTCTGTTGTGAGTTCGGCCGACCTTTTGTCTCAATCTGTAACATCTAACGGCTCAAAACGGGTCTTCCTGTTACAGATCGAGACAAACCAAAACCGTCCGGAAGAAGATCTCAATCTGTAACATCTAACGTTGGAAATTGGGTCCACTTGTTGCAGATTGAGACAAACGGAGCTGTCCCTCGGAATGATCTCGATCTGTAACATCTAGACATCAAAAGCGGGTCTTCCTGTTACAGATCGAGACGTTTGCCTGGGTAGGTGCCCCGTCCCATTACATCCCTGTCAACAACACGACATCGAGAATCGTCACGATGGCGCCAATCCCTACAAGCAGCGCGTTGAGCGGGCGCGAGTTGGCGTATTTGCCCATGACGCGGGGTGAACTGGTGAGCCGTATGAGCACAAAGACCGTAATCGGCAGCTGAAGCGACAGCAGTGCCTGACTCCAGATGAGACCTTCAAAAGGATTTGGGACGACCAGGCACGCCGTCACTGCGCCGACGAAACAGGCCGCCACTCCGATCGAGGAATGTCGGTCGTGGATGTCGTATTCCTCGTCGAACATGCCCGCAGTGATGGTTCCCGCCGCCATGCCCGCTGTCACGCTGCTCGATAGTCCCGCGAACAGCAGCGCTACCGCAAAGATGGTCGAGCTCGCCGGGCCCAAGATGGGGGAGAGCGTGGCCGCTGCGACGGCGAGGTCGTCTACGACCATGCCATGCGCAAAGAAGGTCGTTGCGGCCAGGATGACCATGGCTGAGTTGATTGCCCAGCCCACGCCCATCGAAAAGAGCGTGTCGAAGAGCTCGTAGCGCAGACGCTCTTCGATAACCTGGTCGCCTTGGCCTTCGAAGTGCATGGATTGGATGACCTCGGAGTGCAGAAAAAGGTTGTGTGGCATTACGACCGCACCCAGGACACTCACGATAATCGCAGCAGAGCCAGTGGGCATACTAGGCGTGATCCAGCTTGCGGCGGCTTGCGGCCAGTCGACCTTGACTAGTGCAAGCTCGGCCAAAAACGAGAGTCCTACCACGCCTACGAAGGCGATGATCCAGCGTTCGGCATGCTTGTAGGAGTTCGTCATGAGCATCGCCATCGATACTGTCGCCACGATGACGCAGCCCGCGCGCACGGGCAGCCCAAAGAGCATTTGAAGGGCAATCGCGCCGCCCAGGACCTCGGCCATGGCGGTGGCGATGGTCGCGAGATAGGCGCTGGCGAGCACCGTGCGTCCCACGATGCGGGGGAGAAAGCGGGTCGTGGCCTCGGCAAGGCAGGCGCCCGTGGCGATACCCAGGTGCGCCGCGTTGTGCTGCAGCACGATGAGCATAATCGTGGACAGCGTGACGATCCACAGCAGCGCGTAGCCAAACTGCGAGCCCGCGGCCATATTGGAGGCCCAGTTGCCCGGGTCGATAAAGCCGACGGTCACGAGCAGCCCGGGGCCGATATGCCGCGCAATGTCTAGGCCTCCGTGACCACCGGTGCGTCGGGAGCCAAAGTGTTGTTTGAGATGGTTGAGCATGGTGTTGATCATGGTCGGTTCCTGCATAGGGGCAGCGCGGCGCCGCGCTTAGGTTATGCGGCGCCGCGCGCTCGGTTTAGGTTGGGGCTACTTGTGCGCTTTGCCCTGGTTGGCCACGGCGTCGATCTTGGCGGCGATGGTCGCCGGGTCGCCGATGTAGCGCTTGTCGAGGATATTGAAATCGGCATCGAAGGTGTAGACGAGCGGCACGCCGGTGGGGATGTTGACCTTGAGGATCTCCTCGGGCGTGAGGTGCTCAAACTTCATGACGAGTGAGCGCAGGGAGTTGCCGTGTGCGGCGATGAGTACGCGCTTGCCGGCGAGCATCTGGGGGCGAATCTCGTCCTCAAAATAGGGCCAGGCGCGGGCGATCGTGTCCTTGAGGCACTCGGTGTAGGGCAGCTGGTCGGGCGCGATGTCGCGGTATTGCTCCTGGGTGTGGGGGTCGCGCTCGTCGCCCGGCTCGAGCGCCGGTGGGCAGACATCGAAGGAACGGCGCCAGATGAGCACCTGCTCGTCGCCGTGCTCCGCCGCGGCATCGGCCTTGTTGAGACCCTGCAACGCGCCATAGTGGCGCTCGTTGAGCTTCCAGGATTTGATGACGGGCAGCCACTCGCGATCCATCTGGCCGAGCACGATGTCGAGGGTGTGGATCGCGCGCTTGAGACGCGAAGTGTAGCAGACGTCAAAGTCGAAACCGGCTTCTTTGAGGGCGCGGCCGCCTGCCGCCGCCTCTTCGCGGCCCGTGTCGGTGAGCTCGACATCGGTCCAGCCGGTGAACAGGTTGAGCTTGTTCCACTCGGACTCTCCGTGACGGATAAGGACAAGTTGCATTGTCTGTTGGTCTGTCTGGTGTGCCATAGGGGTCTCCTTGATCTGGCACGGTGTGCGTGCCGTTTGCTTGACGCCGCAAAGGATACCCGTTTTAGGCTCAAAAGTTAACCAAGACTAACAAAATTGTTGTATTTGAATGGGATGGTGAAAGGGGGCTGCCGAAATGTCTCGATCTGTAACAACTAGGGATGGAAATTGGGCCTAGGTGTTACAGATCGAGACAGGAAGAAATGGTCCTATGGAATGTCTCGATCTGTAACAGTTTGCCGCCAAAACCGGCCCTTCGTGTTACAGATCGAGACAAACCAAAACCGTCCCGCAGAAAATCTCAATCTGTAACATCTAGGCGCCAAAATCGGTTCCTCCTGTTACAGATTGAGATGTTTGAAGCGGTGAGCTTACAAGCCGAACTTGGGCGCCTTGTTGCCGCCCTTGAGGTCTGCGGTGTCGAGTCGCATCATGCAAAAGTCTGCGTGGCCCTCGTTTCCAGAATAATTCAAAGGGGTTGGATGCATATGTGCCGGCTGTCCCTGCACTAAAACGTGTGCGTCAGCCTCCAAAGATGTCAAATTTCGACGTGTTTGGAGGCTGATGTACGCGTTTGATAGCAAGACGTTGATGGGTTACGTGCGTTACGCGATTGTTTCGAAACGGGCGGGAAACACAACGATGCCCCGATGCTCCTACTATGCCTATTCAACTGACTGTCTAAATATCTAGGGGAGGATCGCGATGCAGGCAGATTCCGCTCAGCAGCAGGGCCTTTATCGCCCCGAATTCGACCACGATGCATGTGGCATCGGCGCGCTTGCCGATATCAACGGTGAGCGCCATCACCAGATTCTGGACGATGCGCTGTCCATTCTGGTCAACTTGGAGCACCGCGGCGGCACGGGACTCGAGAAGAACACCGGCGACGGCGCCGGCATCCTGTTCCAGGTTCCGCATCACTTTTTTCGAAAAGAGGCCCAAAAGTGCGGCCAGATTCTGCCGGCAGAGGGCGACTATGGCGTGGCCATGCTGTTCTTCCCGCAGGACGACAAGGGCGTAGAGGATGCCCGCCGCGTGTTTGAGGAGGGCTGTGCCGAGGCCGGCGTGCCGCTGCTCTTTTGGCGCGAGGTGCCGGTCGACCCGCACGACCTGGGCGAGACGGCTCGCGCCTGCATGCCTACTATCCTGCAGGCCTTCCTGGGACGTCCGGACGACACGCCCGCCGGCGATGCCTTTGAGCGTCGCCTGTACGTGTGCCGCCGCACCATCGAAAAGAAGGCCGACGCTGAGTTCGCCCTGCGCGACAAGATCTTCTACGTGTGCTCCATGAGCTCGCGCACCATCGTGTACAAGGGCATGCTGGTCGCCACGCAGATGCGCCGCTTCTTCATCGATCTCAACGACGCCGCCGTCAAAACGGCCGTGGCGCTCGTACACTCGCGCTACTCCACCAACACCACGCCCAGTTGGGAGCGTGCGCACCCCAACCGCTTTATCATCCACAACGGCGAGATCAACACCCTCAAGGGCAATGTCAACTGGATTCGCGCCCGCGAACCCAACCTGTACAGTCCCGTGTTGCAGCACGATCTTGAGCGCGTGATGCCCATCATCAACCGCGAGGGCTCCGACTCCGCGATTCTGGACAACGTGCTCGAGTTCTTGGTCATGAACGGTCGCCCGCTCACGCGTGCCGCATCCATGCTGCTGCCCGAGCCGTGGGACCACAACGACAATCTGAGCGAGGAGCGCCGCGCCTACGACGCCTACCAGTCCATGCTCATGGAGCCGTGGGATGGCCCGGCGGCCATCGCCTTTACCGACGGTCGCACGCTGGGTGCCGCCCTCGACCGTAACGGCCTACGTCCCGCCCGTTACTATGTGACGCGCGACGGCCGCTTTATGCTGGCAAGCGAGGTGGGCACCATCGAGGTGAGCCCCGAGAACATCCTGACGAGCGGCTGTCTGGGGCCGGGCCAGATGCTCGAGGTCGATTTTGCCCGTGGCCGCGTGATCTACAACGACGAGCTGCGCGCCCGTTACGCCAAGGAAAAGCCCTACCGTGATTGGATTGCCGAGGAGACGCTGACCGTCGACGCGCTCGATGAGCCCGTTGCGGCAACACCCGCCGAGGACGCTGAGGTGCCTGCCGCCGTGCGTATGGCCAAGCTTGGCTATCACTGGGATGATGTTGACGAGGTCGTGCGTCCCATGGCCCAGCAGGGCAAGGCGCCGCTTGCCTCGATGGGCATCGACGCGCCGCTGGCCTGCCTGTCCAAGAAGACGCGTTCGTTCTTCGACTACTTCTATCAGCTGTTCGCTCAGGTCACGAACCCGCCCATCGACGCCCTTCGCGAGCATATGGTGACTTCGACCACGCTCTACCTGGGCAACCACGGCAACCTGCTCGAGGATTCCCGTACGGCCTGCCAGCTGGTGCGCTTGGAGCGTCCGCTGCTGAGCGAGGAGGAGTTTGACCGCATCTGCGCCATCGACCGCGTGGGCTTTAAGACTCGCCGCTTCCGTGCCGTCTACCGCCGCGACGCCGGCGAGGGCGCGCTGCAGGCTGCGCTCAAGCAGCTTGCCGAGGACGTCGAGGCTGCGGTCCGCGACGGCGTGAACATCGTGGTGCTGAGCGATCGTGCCGCTGCGGGCGAGGTGCCCGTGCCGTCGCTGCTTGCCGTGGGCTGCGTGCACAACCACCTGATCCGCGCTGGCGTGCGCACCTTTGCCGATATCGTGGTGGAGTGCGGCGATGCCGTGTCTCCGCACGACTTTGCGGCGCTGGTGGGCTACTCCGCGAGCGGCATCTATCCGTACAATGCGCATGCGTGCATCCGCGACTTGGCGGCGCGCGGCGATTTGGACGTGACGGCCGAGCAGGGCATCGACAACTACAACAAGGCCGCGACGGCGGGCATCGTCTCCATCATGTCCAAGATGGGCATCTCCACGGTGCAGAGCTACCACTCCGCGCAGATCTTCGAGGCCGTGGGCTTTACGCCGGAGTTCGTCAACGCGTATTTCGCCGGCACGGTGAGCCGTGTGGGCGGTATGGGTGTCGAGGACGTTGAGCGCGAGCAAAACGAGCGCTACGACGCCGCGCTCGCTATCCTTAAGAGCCCGGCTCCCGATCAGCTGCCCACGCTGGGTCTGACCAAGTGGCGCCCGCTCGGTGGCGAGGATCACCTGATCGACCCTCAGACTGTCTACCTGCTGCAGACCGCCTGCCGTGAGGACAGTTACGACACCTTTAAGGAGTACAGCGCCCGCCTGCACCGCACCGGCCGTGCCGTGCGCCTGCGCGACTTGCTCGACTTTAATGCCAGCGGCCGCACTCCGGTGGCACTCGACGAGGTCGAGCCCGCGCTCAACATCGTCCGCCGCTTTAACACCGGCGCCATGTCGTACGGCTCCATCAGCAAGGAAGCACACGAGTGCATGGCCATCGCCATGAACCGCCTGCATGGCCGTTCCAACTCCGGTGAGGGCGGCGAGGACCCGCGCCGCGAGACCCCGCTGGCTAACGGTGACTCCAAGAACTCCGCCATCAAGCAGGTGGCAAGTGCGCGCTTTGGCGTGACGAGCCGCTACCTGTGCAGCGCCTTCGAGATTCAGATCAAGATGGCCCAGGGCGCCAAGCCCGGCGAGGGTGGCCACCTGCCCGGTAAGAAGGTCTACCCCTGGATCGCCGAGGTCCGTCAGTCCACGCCCGGCATCGGCCTGATCTCGCCTCCGCCGCACCACGACATCTACTCTATCGAAGACCTGGCCGAGCTCATCTTCGACCTTAAGAACGCCAACCCCGGCGCACGCGTGTCGGTCAAGCTGGTCAGCGAGGCCGGCGTCGGTACCATCGCCACCGGTGTGGCCAAGGGTGCTGCCGACAAGATCTTGATCAGCGGCCACAACGGCGG
>CAJMRR010000008.1 GCA_905215835.1 uncultured bacterium
GTCAGCCCGTGGGAGGCCAGGGCGCCGCTGACCGGTGGACGGCACCGAGCCGTCATCGAACTGAGAAGGGGGAGGCCTCGCGGCCTCCCCCTTTTTGCGTTTACGGGGCATAAATGACTCAATTACACCAGACGATCTTATCGTTTTTGGTATTGAGCCTTTATTTAAAGAAGATAAATCGAATAACAAGGGCAACTGCTATGACCGCAATGATCAAAAGCAGGATTGTCAGTCGATGCTGCTTGCGTCGTTTACTTGATGAAACGAAGATTGATTTTCCCTGTTTTGGCGTTTCGAGATAGCGAGCCGAATGCGTCAAGGTTTGCTTTGGTCGAGGACCTCTTTGTTGATGAGTGGCGGATGCTTTCATCGGCTCATCACTAGCTGCGCTGTTTTTAGATACTGGTGCGTCTTTCAGATATACAGGGTCTCCCGAGGCGACGCCCATATGTTTACGCCCCGTTTGGGCATCCTCGAGTGTTTGATATCGATTTCTCGTCACATACTCGGGCTCCGGATCATTAATGGGCTCTTGCGAGATGTGGGGGCGATGGAACCGTGGCGGCTGCGTGGAAGTATCTTCCCCCTGCGTCGGCATAAACATTTTGTTCTGGTTTTGGTCGTCCATGATGCCCTTTAGCTCGTTACCAACAACGTGTACGCGCTCATTGTAAGCCCCTTGTTATTTGTAGCTGGGGACATACTCGGTATTTAAGCTCTGGTTCAAAGAACCTTAACCTTCCTAAAACCTAAGTCATACGCACTTAGATATGCTTATAGTACTGGACTCAAAAAACTTTATAATCGATGTATATATGAGCACTGGGTGGGCATATATAAGAGCGTCAAAAGAAGTCCCAGTCACCTGGAAGATGACTCGGCAGTCCTATAAAGGAGTGGTAAACATGGCAAGCATGGTTCCTTATCGTTCGGTTTTTGGCGTTCGTCCCTCTGCAAGCTCGCTGTTCGATCTGTTTGATGATATGAGCGACCTAGCGAACAGCTCGATTGCCTCTAAGGCGTTCCCCGTTGACGTTGAGGATAAGGGCGATGGCTATGAGGTCAAGGCTTATCTGACCGGCGTCGCCAAGGACGATATCGATGTCGAGCTTAACGAGGGCCGTCTGTCCATTAGCGTGAATGTCGAGGAAGACGAGGAGAACGAGGGCAAGAACTTCCTGCAGAAGGAGTTCAGCTCGTACAGCGCGACGCGTGGCGTGTATCTTAAGGACGCTTCGAGTGAGGGCCTCTCGGCTAAGTACGCTGACGGCATCCTGACCGTTACGGTTCCCAAGATCGTCGAGAAGAAGAACGTTACGAAGATCTCCATCGAATAACTTCGTTGGTGTTCTTCGCTATTAAAAGACAGCAAAAGGGGCTGGGAAGCGATTCCCGGCCCCTTTTGCTGTTTAGGACAGTCTATTGAATGGTTGCTGGCCGATACTGGCTTGCGGGGCGTATCGAGAGTTTTCGCGATCCTTGGAGAAGGGTGGCGGAGCTGCCGAGCTCGTCATCCAGGGTTGCGGCTAGAGCTTTGGCATAGCTTTTGACGGTAAGGCTCGGACGATTGTTGTCTTGGCTGATATGCATGGCAATGAGCTGTTCGGTGCGATCGGTAACAAGTTCGCGCGCGGCTTCGGCGGCTTGGCCGTTGGAGAGGTGTCCCCTTGCAGACAGGATGCGCTCCTGAAGAAAGCGGGGATATTCTCCCTCGCGCAGCATGGTCACATCGTGGTTGCTTTCGAGCGCGAGGACTCGACAATCTTTGAGGGTGTTCATGGCTTGGCTCGATAGCTCTCCGGTGTCGGTAGCAAAGCCGATGGAATCATCGAGGGCGTCGAATCGAAAGCCGATTGGATTTATGACATCGTGTGATGTTGAGTAGGTTTGCGCGTGGATGCCGGCAATGGATAGGGTGTCACCGGGGTCGAATTCCTCGACAGGCAGATGCGAAAGATTTTCTTTGCTCGAAAGTGTGCCCCTACTGGCAAAGAGGGGACCGTGCCAGTGCTTGCACCAGACATCGAGACCCTTGATGTGATCGCTATGCTCATGAGTAATGAGAAGAGCCGAGACGTTGTCTGCCGAGAGTCCCAGTTCTGCCATGCGCTTTAATGTCTCGCGGCGAGAAAGACCGTCGTCAATCATGATGAGCCCCCGGGGGCCTTCGATGAGCGCGCAGTTGCCTTTTGAGCCGCTGCCAAGGATATGAAGGTGCAGACGAGACATAAGATTCCAAAGGATACAATGGGTGCGGACGAATAGAGGAGGAAGCAAATGCCTACGGTATCACAGCATTACGGACACCATGCCGTGCCCGGGGCAGTCGATGAGACCCGAACGAGGCAGCAGGCTGCTCCTGTCGTGCTCATGGTATCAGGCGGCGCGGACTCGACGGCACTGCTTCTTATGGCGTGCACATCAAAGCTGGATATCCAAGACGGGCGCGGTGTTGCCCCCATTGCTCGCGAGCGCCTGCATGTGCTGCATGTAAACCATCATCTGCGCGGCAAGGCGTCCGATGGCGACGAGGCCTTTGTGCGTGAGCTCTGCGCGAAATATGGTTTACCGCTGTGCGTGGAGCATGCCTATTTTGATGATGAATCGGGCAATATCGAGGCGGCTGCCCGCGAGGTGCGCTATGCCGCGGCGCGGAGGTATGTTCGCGAGCTCTGCGCCCAGACGGGGGCACCGCGAACGGCGGCTCGTATCTGCACCGCGCACACGTCTTCGGATCGCGCGGAAACGTTTTTGATGAACGCGATTAAGGGTTCGGGCCCCGCTGGCCTATCGAGCATTCCTCGCCGGAGGAATATCGTGGTACGTCCCTTGCTCGACCTAACTCACGGCGAGCTCGTGGGCTATCTACAGGTACATGGTCAGCCGTGGCGTGAAGACGAGAGCAATGAGGATATCTCGTATCTGCGAAACTACGTGCGCCATCGAGTGATGCCGGTGGTGGCGCAGCGCAACGCGAGCGTCTGCAAGACGATTGGCGCCGCCTGCGAGATCTTAGGCGATGAGGACGCGTTTTTGTCTCAGCTTTCGGCACAGGCGTTTCGAAGCTGTTTGCGCAAAGAGGCAGCGGGTGCGCTGGTGCTCGATGCCAGGCGCCTGGCTGCGGCCGAGGTGGTAATCGCGCGGCGCATCGTGCGACTGGCGATTAAGCGCATCGATCCGGACGCTCGTCCCGAGATGCGACATGTGGAGCGAGTCCTTTCCTGCGTTGCCGAGGGCACCGGCTCGGTCACGCTTCCGGCGGGGATTGACGCACGCATTGAGTTTGGCATGCTGGCGTTTAAGGCGCCGGCGGCTCGCGAGGGCCTGGTCGCGGACTGGGTTACCGTACCCGGTCGTTTGCCGTTGGGCGGGGGACGTATGCTGGTCACAGAACCGATGGCCGTTGAGCCGGGATGCGATATCGTGCGCCGCGCCCGTGAGCTTGCGGCTGCCGGGGAAGTGACAGCTTTGGTAGACGCGGCTGCCCTGGGTTTTGCCGACAGCGATAGTGAGCGGATCCTGGCGGGCTCGCGTGGCGAGATCCCTGCCGAGGCGCGATTGGCGCGCCTGTGGGTGGACGGTCCCGCGCCGGGAGACGTGATGTGCCCGTTAGGGATGAGTGGCCGAAGCAAGAAAGTATCCGATTTGCTAGGTGAGGCTCGCATTCCCGTTTCCGAGCGCGCCGGCGTGCCCATGGTGAGGACGGCGCCGGGGGGTGCCGTGGTGTGGGTCGCCGGAGTTCGCGCGGACGAGCGTTTTAAGTGCACGGCCGCAACGCGCGTGGCATATCTGCTCCGCGTGGTCGATGCGGAATAGCGTCCCACGCCTGCTATTCTGTGCGACGTTGACGGTATTCCCGCGCTGATGGCGCACGGGCTGGTAAATTTACCCCGTGCGCTGCTAGAATGTGTAGTTCGCGTCCATACGGCGGTGTGTGGGCGATAAGCACAAGAAAGGGTTGTCATGGCTTCTCAACATCCGGATATCGAGAAGGTTCTGTTCACGCAGGAGGATATCGACGGTATCGTCTCTCGCCTGGGCGAGGAGATTACGCGCGACTACGCGGGTAAGGATCTGGTGCTGATTGCGGTCCTGCGCGGCGCCGTGGTCTTTATGGGCGACCTGATGCGTAAGATCGAGCTGCCGACCAACATCGATTTCATGGCTGTTTCGAGCTACGGCGACGGTGTGAAGTCCTCGGGTATCGTGCGTATCATTAAGGACCTGGATATCGACATCCGCGGTCGCGACGTGCTGATCGTCGAGGACATTCTGGACTCGGGCCTGACGCTCAAGTATCTGATGAAGAACCTCGAGAGCCGCAAGCCCGCTTCTCTGGAGGTCGCCGCCTTCCTGTGGAAGGACGTTGAGGACCGCGTCTCGGCCATCACGCCCAAGTATGTTGGAACCCATTGCCCCGATGCCTTTGTGGTGGGCTACGGCCTCGACTATGCCGAGCGCTATCGCAACCTTCCGTATCTGGGCATTTTGAAACCGGAGGTTTATTCGTAAGATGCCCGACGACCGTAACGACAACAATTCCCAGACTCCCCGGGACCCAAAGATCCCGGGGATGCCCGGAGGCAAGAAGCCCACGCGTACGGGCTGGCTGTATTTTCTTTTGGCTTGCGCGCTTCTGGGCTATGCCTTCTTTAACATGGGCTCCGGCTTTGCCAGCTCCAGCAATACCGTTAAGCTCGCGACGAGCGAGATGGTCAGCGCCATCAAGCAGGATCGCGTCGAAGATCTGACCTATACGGTTCAAGACGGAAGCGTGACGGGTCATTACTGGAAGACAAAAAAGGACAAGGGCGATACGAGCGAGCTCAAGAGCTTCTCTTCGACCTATGTCGGCTCCGATTCGCTTGCCGAGCTCATGGCGGAGCACCCCGATACCAAGTACATCGTCAACACCAACGATCCCGATTTTTGGGGCGACTTGGCGATGAGTGTGCTTCCGACGATCGCCCTTATCGCCATCATGTTCTACTTTATGCGCCAGATGATGGGCGCCAACAACAGGAACATGCAGTTTGGCAAGACCAACGCCAAGACCAACGAGGCCACACGCCCCAAGGTCAAGTTTGAAGACGTTGCCGGAGTGGACGAGGCAGTCGAGGAGCTCGAGGAGATCCGTGACTTTTTGAGCGATCCGGATCGCTATCGCAAGCTGGGCGCCAAGATCCCGCGTGGCGTGTTGCTGGTTGGCCCTCCGGGCACCGGTAAAACGCTGCTGGCCAAGGCCGTTGCCGGCGAGGCGGGCGTGCCGTTCTTTAGCATCTCGGGTTCCGACTTTGTCGAGATGTTCGTAGGTGTCGGCGCCAGCCGTGTGCGTGACCTCTTTAAGGAGGCCAAGTCCCAGGCCCCGTCGATCATCTTCATCGATGAGATCGATGCCGTGGGACGTCAGCGCGGAGCTGGCTTGGGCGGCGGTCACGACGAGCGCGAGCAGACGCTCAACCAGCTGCTGGTCGAGATGGACGGCTTTGAGGAAAGCGAGTCGGTCATCCTGATCGCTGCGACCAACCGTCCTGACATCCTGGATCCGGCATTGCTGCGTCCCGGCCGTTTTGACCGTCAGGTTACGGTCGACCGTCCGGATGTGAAGGGCCGCGAGCAGATCTTGCGCGTGCATGCCGAGAACAAGCCGATGGACGAGGACGTTAAGTTTGAGAAACTCGCCCAGATGACCGTTGGCTTTACTGGCGCCGATTTGGCGAACCTGCTCAACGAGTCTGCTCTGCTGGCTGCCCGCCGCCATCGTTCCGTGATCTCGATGGACGAGGTCGAGGAATCGATGGAGCGTGTGATTGCCGGACCGCAGCGCAAGGGTCGCGTGATGACCGAGGCCGAGCGCACCACGATTGCCTACCACGAGAGCGGTCACGCTTTGGTGGGCCACATCCTGGAGCACTCCGATCCGGTCCACAAGATCTCGATCGTCAGCCGCGGTCAGGCTCTGGGCTACACGCTGCAGCTTCCGCAGGAGGACCACTTCCTCAAGACCAAGAACGAGATGCTCGACGAGCTCGCCGTGTTCTTGGGCGGTCGCGTTGCCGAGGAGCTCATGTGCGATGACATTACGTCGGGCGCGAGCAACGATCTGGAGCGCGCAACCAAGATGGCGCGCGAGATGGTCACGCGCTTGGGCATGAGCGAGGAGCTGGGCACGCAAGTGTTTGGCGAGGCGCAACATCAGGTGTTCCTTGGTCGCGATTACGCCGATCACCAGGATTACTCCGAGGAGACGGCGCGCCGCATCGATATCGAGGTTCAGCGCATTATGCGTGAGGCCCATCGTCGTGCGGTCGAGATCCTGGACGCCCGTCGCGATCAGCTCGATCTGATGGCGAAGGTGCTGCTTGAGCGCGAGACCGTCGAAGGCGACGCCGTGAACGCCCTGCTCGACAACGAGTGGGATGCCTACCTTGAGCGCGAGGGTGATATCCTGGCGGCCAAGGAGGAGCGCAATGCCAAGGCGGCCGGCATGCCGACCAAGAAGCGCGCGCCTCGTATGAGCGAGGAGGAGCTGGCGGCTGATGCCGCGGCCTTTGCGCAGGCGGCCATGCAGGAGGATGCCGAAGCCGCATCCGATGATGCTGACGATGACCATGCCGTCGTCGGTGCCGATGCCGACACCGACGCCGACACCGACGCCGACAAATAGTCTTTGTGGCGAAAGCCTCCGCGGGGAAACCTGCGGAGGCTTTTTCTTTTGAGCGATATGGGGCCGTCTGTTGATTGGGGACAGACTTAAATGAGCGTTTTCACGCATTTAAGTCTGTCCCCAATTAACATTGCTGCGGCACTTTGCTCGGCTAAAGCGTACAATAGCGCCTATGCGAAAGGGGAACAGATGATCAACGAAACTATGTATGCTCGCGGCGCGGAAAGCTCCATCATCCGTGAGATTTTTAGCTATGGCCTTGAGCGCAAGGCGCAGATCGGTGCGGAAAACGTATTCGATTTTTCGCTGGGCAATCCGAGCGTTTCGGCGCCCGCTGCTGTGGCTGAGTCGATTAAGAAGGCCCTGGAGCTGCCGAGCGACCAGCTGCACGGCTACACGCCCGCACCGGGCCTGCCGCAATGTCGTGCCGCTGTGGCCGAATCGCTCAACCGCCGCTTTGGCACGAGCTATGAGGGCAAAGACGTATTTATGACGGTGGGTGCCGCGGCTTCGCTCACCTGCACGCTCAACGCCGTTACGAACCCGGGCGACGAGGTTATTGTTATCGCCCCGTACTTTCCGGAGTATTGCGTTTGGATTGAGAAGGCCGGCTGTACGTGTGTTGAGGCGCTCGCCGATGAAGATACGTTCCAGCTGAGCGTGGACAACGTGCTCAAGGCGATCAGCGATAAGACGGCGGCCGTCATCATTGACTCTCCCAACAATCCGACCGGTGCCGTATATACATGCGACACGCTGACGCGACTGGCCAATGTTCTGCGCGAGGCCAACGCTCAGCGCGATCCCGAGAATCCGATTATGCTCATCTCGGATGAGCCGTACCGCGAGATTGTGTACGGTGCCGAGGTGCCTTGGGTGCCCTCGATCTACGAGCACACCATCGTGTGCTACTCGTATTCCAAGTCGCTGTCGCTGCCGGGCGAGCGCGTGGGGTGGATCTTGGTTCCCAACACCAATCCGCAGGCTGCCCGTCTGATGCCGGCTGTTGCGGGTGCTGCCCGTACGCTAGGTTTTGTATGCGCACCGGCACTCTTCCAGCGCGTAATCATCGATTGCATCGATGGGCCGAGCGATGTCGAGGCCTATGCGCGCAACCGCACCGCGCTTACCGACGCACTAGCGGAGTACGGCTACACCTATGTTGAGCCGGATGGTGCATTCTACCTGTGGGTGAAGGCGCTGGAACCCGATGCGAATGCGTTTTGCGAGCGTGCAAAGAAGTATGAGTTGCTTGCGGTTCCCTCGGACAGCTTTGGTATGCCGGGTTGGTTCCGCCTGGGCTATTGCGTGAGTTACGAAACGATTATCAATTCGCTACCCGCTTGGAAACAGTTGGCGGACGAGTATCGTTAAAAGTAAAGCGCTCTGCCTACAATGTTTTACGTGAAACGGGGTTTGGTGTTAAGCCAGACCCCGTTGTCATGGACGTTGTGTCTTTGGGATGGAGTGGTTTTACGACTATCGAAGGCTATGCGTACAATGAATATAAGCGACGGCCGTGCCAGATAAGGAGACCTGATGCCCTACCTGCTTTCTTGTGACATTCATACCCATACGATATTCTCTTCGCATGCATATTCGACCATTGAGGAGAATGTGTACTGGGCGGCAGAGCGTGGCCTGCAGGTGCTCGGATCTGCCGACCATCTGAGCTCTATGGTTACGGCTTGCCCCAATGACCTGCGCAGTTACCAATTCTTTATCAACCAGGATATCTGGCCGCGCATTTGGAGCGGCGTGCTGGTGCTGCGTGGTGCCGAGGCCGATATCGTTTCGCTGGACGGAAGCCTGTTTGGCGAGGACACTCCTGTCACGCTCGATATTGCCGGTGATTCGTACAGCCGTCAGCATTCGCTGTTCGATTTGGTTACGCGAAATTTGGATTATTTGGTTGCGAGCGTGCATAATCCGCAGATTGCTGAAGGCGCGACGCTGGCCCAGACGACCGAGATGTATATCAATGCCCTGGAGCACCCCAAGGTGTTCATGCTGGGTCACACGGGGCGTTCGGGCGTGCCGTTCGATATCGACGAGGTGCTGTTGGCAGCTAAGGCCAAGCACAAGATTATCGAGATCAACAACCATAGTCTTGAACACGGTGTCGACACTGAGCATTGGGCCGTATGCCGCAAGATCGCCGAGCGCTGCGCCGAGCTGGGCGTGGGCATTGGCGTGTCAACCGATGCCCACATTGGCATGGCCATTGGCAAGCTCGATCACGCGCGCAAGATGCTCGACGAGATTCACTTCCCGCTGGATTTGATCGTGACGCGCGACCGCGAGACGCTGCTGCGCGAGATGGCGGCAGCCGGCGTGTGCGATCTGCGCAATGGGATGTAGCGGAGTTTATAAACCAAGCGAAGGGGGCGGCCCAGGCGGGTCGCCCCCTTTCTTGTCCCAAAAATCTACTGAGGTTGGTTAGCGGCGTTCGAGGACCGCTACGGTTTCGGTGTGGTCGGTGTGAGGGAACATGTCGACGGGCGTGATCTTGAGCAGGCAATAGCCTCCGTCGAGGAGCTGATGCAGGTCGCGCTCTTGAGTCACGGGGTTGCAGCTGATATAGGTGATGCGGCGCGGCTTAAGCGCGCAGGCAGCTTCGAGGAACTCGGGGGTAGAGCCGGCGCGCGGCGGATCGATGGAAAGGACATCGACCCGCTCGTTGTTGTCGGCGGCATCTAGGATGTAGTCGGTGGCATCGTCGGCCATAAACCAAGCGCTGCGGGTGAGGCCGTTGAGCTCGGCATTGCGACGTGCGTCGGCAATGCCCGCCGGGTTGCGCTCCACGCCGAGCAGCATAATGCCGATGCCCTTGTCCTGGGCGGCTTTGGCTGCGCACAGGCCGATAGTTCCGCTACCGCAATAGGCATCCATGAGCACATCGCCCTGGTGCAAATCCATGCCGCCGATAGCGAGCTGATAGAGCAGCTCGGTCTGTTGCGGGTTGGTCTGATAAAACGCGGTGGGGGAGATGTCGAATTCGCAGCCGAGCAGCTGGTCGCGCATGCATTCGGCGCCATACACGATGCGGGTTTCCTCGCCGAGGATGGCGTTGCCGGGGCGTCCGTTGATGTTTTGGGCAACGGTGACGATATGCGGATCGAGTGCGGCGACAGCCTCAAAGAACTCCTGCGCATGCGGTAAGTCACGCTGGGCGGTCACGAGCGTAACCATGACCTGGTCGGTACGCCAACCGCAGCGGACGACGGCATAGCGAAGCAAGCCCAGATGCTTGTCCTCGTTAAAGGCGGGAATATGCAGGCGCTCAGCTTCACGCGCGATGCCGTTAAGAATCTGTCGGGCGCCCGGTGCCTCGACGGGGCATTCGGGTACGGCAACGATCTTGTGCGTGCCGCGCTCAAAGAAACCGCAACGGACAGCGCCCTCTTTGCCGGGGGCAAAGGGAGTGGCGGCCTTATGGCGAAAACCGCGCGGCGCAGGATATTTGCCCGGGTCGCCCAGGGTGACACCCATACCACGAATAGGATCCACGGCGATGCCCTCACGCTCACAAAGCGAAGCAAAAAGCTCCTCCATAGCAGCCTGCTTGGCGGCGAGCTGCTTCTTATAAGGACGATTGAGCGCTGTACACCCACCGCAAGCTTTCATGATGGAACAAGGAGACTTGGGGTCCACAGCCTTACGCGCAGACGAAGCCGGATCTTTATGCGAACGCTTGGAACGAGTCTGAGGCGCTTTATCCCCGCCTCGACGAGAGTCAGAACGCTTGGCCTTAGCCCTGCTCTTGGCCGATTTGCTTTTTGCAGCTTTAGAAGACTTGGATTTCGTAGAAGATTTCTCCTCCTTCGACCCCTCAGCCGCCTCCACCAAAGCACGACGAGCCCTACGCTCCGCACGAGATTCTGCCATGAATTAACCCCACTAATTTACAAATTGAAATCTGAAAGCATTGTACCGTGCCAAGTTAGCAGACGATATGCAAGCGCCCATTTCATGTCAGTGATAAGTCCAACGATGTTTGCCCGGCGTGGGCGGGGAGCGGCGCGCAATTAAGTTTATCGCGAGTTCCGCACGCAAAGGAAAGCACTTAATGTGCTTTCCGTCTTGCGTAGGACTGTAGAGCAGGAAACTTAATTACGCGCCGCTCCCCGCCCACGCCGGGCAAACCATCCCTTGTACTTTATCAAGGTAGAGTGTATGATTCTGAACGTTACATGACTCACTTTACTTAACTAAAGTGCCATCAAGGGGGAATACCATGAATTCCGATATGTCTCGTCGTCAGTTTGTTGGTCTAGCCGGCTCGCTCGCCACGGTGCTCGGCCTTGGTCTTGTCGGTTGCGGCGGTGGTGCCGGCAAGGGCTCCGCTGCTGGCTCTGCCGCGGCCAAGGATGTGAAGGGCGCTGCGGAGTCCAAGAAGCTCGTGGTGGGCTTTGATAAGTCCTATCCTCCATACGGCTTTGTGGGCGACGATGGCGAGTACACCGGCTTTGATCTCGATCTGGCCAAGGCTGTTGCCGATAAGCAGGGCTGGGAGGTCAAATACGAGGCCATCGACTGGGACGCCAAGGATACGCTGCTCAACTCGGGCGCCATCAACTGCATCTGGAACGGCTTTACCATGGAGGGCCGTGAGGATGACTATACGTTCTCCGAGCCGTACATGCTCAACGAGCAGGTGCTGGTGGTAAAGAAGGATGCGGGCATCAAGAGCTGGGACGATCTTGCCGGCAAGACCGTGATTACCCAGACCGATTCCGCTGCGCAGGATGTGCTCGAGGGTGACCAGAAGGATCTGGCGGCGACGTTTGCCACGCTCGACACGATCGGCGAGTACAACACGGCCTTTATGCAGCTCGAGAGCGGCGCGGTCGATGCCGTGGCTTGCGACCTTTCGATTGCCCAGTATCAGCTTGCCGCCAAGCCCGATGCTTATACGCAGCTTGATGAGCCGCTGTCCAGCGAGCACTACGCCGTCGGCTTTAAGAAGGGCGACACCAAGTCGGCCGACGCCGTGACCGAGTCGCTCAAGGCGCTCTACGAGGACGGCACGGTCAAGGACCTGTGCGACAAGTATGCGAGCTACGGCCTGTCCTTCGACAACTGGGTTCTCAAATAGCCACAGCACCCAACCTTGCGGCTCCAACCCTCCTCGCGTACCAAAGTACGCTTCGTCGGGCTTGTCGCTCGCAATCTTGGGCACTGTGCCTATTTGAGAATAAGATCAGCCGTTCTGTTGCTGCGAAGGAGAAGGTAGGTTGTCTATTCAGGTCATGATGCAGATGCTTGGCCAGGGATTCTTGGTCAGTTTGCAGCTGTTTGTACTGACGCTGCTCGGGTCGATTCCGCTGGGAATTCCCGTGGCGTTTATGCGCATGAGCAAAATTGCGCCGCTCCGCTGGATTGCGCGCATCTATATCTCGGTTATGCGCGGCACGCCGCTCATGCTGCAGATGTTTGCCATCTACTTTGCCCCGTACTACGTGTTCGGCATTTCGCTCACGCCCGATTCCAAGTGGACGGCGTGCGTCGTAGCGTTCATCATCAACTACGCCGGTTACTTTGCCGAGATCTATCGCTCGGGCCTGCAGTCCATTCCGCGCGGTCAATACGAGGCCGCCGAGGTGCTGGGCTACTCGCGCCTGCAGACGTTTTTGTACATTGTGATGCCGCAGGTTGCCAAGCGTATTCTGCCGGCGATGGGCAACGAGATCATCACGCTGGTCAAGGACACGTCGCTGGCGTTTGCCATCGGCGTGGGGGAGATGTTCTCGACGGCCAAGGCGCTGGTCGCCTCGCAAGTGAGCATGGTGCCGTTTGCGATTGCAGCGTTGATCTACTGGGTCTTTAACTTTGTGGTCGAGATGCTGCTGGGCGCCGCCGAGAAAAAATTGGATTACTACCATGATTAATTCGGTAATGAATATATCGAACGCGCGTAAGGCGTTTGGCGGCAATGAGGTGCTCAAGGATATCTCGCTCGAGGTAAAGCGTGGCGAGGTCGTGGCGATTATCGGGCCTTCGGGTGGCGGCAAGTCCACGCTGCTGCGGTGTGCCACGCTGCTCGAGACACTCGACGGAGGCTCGCTCTCGTTTGGTGACCTTGCCGTTGCGACGGATGCGGGTTCGGGCGCGGTCTATGCGAAGGGCGATGTGCCCAAGCAGGCGCGCTCGCGATTCGGCCTGGTGTTCCAAAATTACAACCTGTTCCCGCACTATACCGTGATGAAAAACATCATCGACGCGCCGATCCGCGTGCTCAAGCGCCCGCGCGAGCAGGCGGAAGCTCGTGCGCATGAATTGATTGCTCAGATGGGGCTTGTGGGCAACGAGAACAAGGTTCCGTGTGAGCTTTCGGGCGGTCAACAGCAGCGCGTGAGTATTGCCCGCGCCCTGGCGCTCGATCCGGAAATCTTATTCTTTGACGAGCCGACCTCGGCGCTCGACCCCGAGCTAACGGCCGAGGTGCTGCGTGTCATTAAAGACCTTGCCGCGCAGAATATGACGATGGTGATCGTGACCCACGCGATGCAGTTTGCGCGCGATGTTGCCGATCGCGTGGTCTTTATGGACGGAGGCCGCATTGTCGAGGAGGGTCCGGCCGAGCAGGTTATCGATCACCCGCGAGAGCAACGTACCCGTGAGTTCTTGAGCCGTATCGAGGGGTAGGCTCAAGCATTTACTCAACTATTAATTGAGGCGAAGCCGCCGCAGGTCTTACGGTCTGTGGCGGCTTTTTGTTTGCATCGACGGGGTTCAATAATCGCCTCACAAGCTTGTCTCTTCCTCTCGCCGCCTGTATTCATACGTGCGCCGAAAGGTATGCATGGACAGCCGCCCGTGAGGGTAGGGTGGTGGCATAGGACATTTGGAGGGTGAGTCGGCTCGGCTGCCGACCATGCTGCTCCCGGGATGGCACCGACCGCGAACTCTCCCCGTTGGCGTCGCGCATTGCGCGCGGCCCTGCAAGGAGGTCATCATGGGTGCTCCCAAGACCGGCAATGTAAGGAACGTGGTGCTCGTAGGCCAAGGCGGGGTGGGCAAGTCTTCACTCGCCGAGGCCATGCTCCACCTTTCCGGCAAGACCGCCCGCCTGGGCGGCCACGACGGCACCAAGCCCACGCTCGACTATGACCCCGAAGAGGTCAAGCGTGCATTTTCCATCTCGACGACCATCGCGCCGATCGACTGGAAGGGCGCGCGCATCAACGTGCTCGATGCCCCGTGCTACCCCGATTTTATCGGCGACGCCTTTGCCGCGATGAGCGTCTGCGAGACGGCTCTGTTTGTGGTCGACGCCGAGGCCGGCCCGCAGCCTACGACGGTTAAGCTCTGGTATGCCGCCGAGGACCTGCGCCTGGCGCGTGCGGTGTTCGTAAACCGCCTGTCGCGCTCCGAGGCCAGCTTTGCGACCACGATGGACCTGCTGCAAGAGCGCTTTGGCACGCGCCTGGGCGCCGTGACCCTTCCCTGGGGCGAGGGCGAGGACTTTGACGGCATCATCGACCTGGTGCGCATGAAGGCGCGCCATTGCAACGGCACCGAAGCCGTTGAGTCGGAGATTCCCGAGGAGTATCGTGCCCAGGCCGAGGAAGCCCATGACCATCTGTGCGAGCTGGTGGCCGAGGCTGACGATGAGCTGATGATGAAGTACCTGGAAGGCGAGGAGACGCTGACGCAGGAGGAGCTTGAGGGCTTGCTGTCGAAGGCGATTGCCGAGCGCATCTTTGTGCCGGTCTTTGCGGGCGATTGCATTAAGGAGCAGGGCGTCAACTCGCTGATGGACGACATTGCCACATACTTCCCGGCGCCGACGGACTACGGCGAGATGCCGCTCATCGACGGCGATTCGCTCAAGATTTCGAGCGACGATGATCGTCCGGTGGCGTTTGTGTTTAAGACCCTGGCCGATCCGCAGCAGGGTCGCATCAGCTTTATCAAGGTGCTGACGGGTACGCTTGAGCCGGGTCTTGAGCTGATCAACGCGCGTACCCGCAAGAGCGATCGTCTGGCCCACCTGTATGTGATGTGCGGCCGTGACATGACCGAGGTCGGTCACGCCTATGCCGGTGACATCATCGTGGCGCCCAAGCTGGCTGCCGAGACGGGTGACACACTCTCCATTACCGGTAAGGTCGAGGCGGCGGCGTTTAAGTTCCCCAACTCGCAGTACCGCATTGCCATCGAGGCCGAGAACCGTGGCGACGAAGAGAAGCTCTATACGTTTATCGAGAAGGCGTGCAAGGCTGATCCGACCATGAGCATCGATCGTGACGAGGAGACTGGCCAGACCATCATTTCGGCGGTGGGTGAGGCGCAGGTTTCGGTGCTGCTCAACCGTTTGGAGGATCGCACCAAAGTCGTGGCCAAGAGCGTGCCGATCCGCATTCCGTATCGCGAGACCATTCGCCGTACGGCAAGTGCCCAGGGCCGCCATAAGAAGCAGACCGGCGGCGCCGGTCAGTACGGCGACTGCTGGCTGCGCGTGGAGCCGCTCATTGGGCCCGACGGCACGAGCGACGGCTATGAGTTTGTGGACGAGGTCGTGGGCGGCCGCATTCCGCGATCGCTGATCCCCGCCGTGGACAAGGGCGTCCAGGAGACCATGAAGGACGGCATCATTGCCGGCTATCCGCTCACGGGCATTCGCGTTGCTGTGTACGACGGCTCGTATCACAGCGTCGACTCCAACGAGATGGCGTTCCGCGCGGCGGCTCGCATCGGCCTGCGCAAGGCATGCGCCGATGCCGACCCGGTGGTGCTGGAGCCCATCGAGGAAATCACGGTGACTATCCCCGAGAGCTACGCCGGCGCCGTGATGGGCGACATCTCGGCATCGCGCGGTCGCGTGACGGGCATGGAGACCGATGAGCGCGGCGATACCGCGGTTATTGCCCAGGCGCCGCTGGCCGAGCTGACGGATTACTCGACGCGCCTGCGCTCTATCACGCGCGGCACGGGTGACTTTACCATGAAGCCCGCAGGCTATGAGCAGGTGCCTTATGACGTTCAGGCCAAGCTGGTCGAGCGCTATGAGGAGGGCCGCGCCAAGTAACGCGTGGTTTTGCCTGCAACATGCATGCCGATGCAAGGGCCGCCCTGGGTAACCGGGGCGGCTCTTTTTGATCCCTTGGGGACGGAGGAAAACGGATCATTTTTTTGGGTTACGGGCGGCGCTGTCGGTACTAGTCGCCAGATGCCTGGTTGCGGCCGGTGGCGTAGTCGATCTGCACATGCGGCTGCAGGTTGTAGCAGTACACGTGGAAGCAGAGGGTCTTGCCGTGGTCCTCGATCGATTGCGCCTCAAGGCGCACGCCACGGCAGACAAGTTCCTCTTCGTTGTACATGGGCGTGACGCGGTAGAGAACATGGTTGCCCGTGTCGTGGATGTAGTTAAGAATCTGCTCCTCAAACGGTAGCATGCCCGTCTCGTTGAGATAGCGCGTGCCGGTGAGGAGATTTTTGCGGTTGGCGTTTTCGCCGCAGAGCGACCAGGCGATAAGGTGGCAGCGATTGTAGAGGCTCTGGCCCGGAATAAAGTCGTAGCGCTGCTGGTGCCAACCGGCAGGATGGATACGCGAGATATCGCCGCGCTCGCCTTGACCGAGTGATTCGGGGCCCACGCAGGCGAGTGCTTTGCGGGTGCGGCCCAGGCTGTCGAGCTTGGAGAACTTCTTAAAGCAGCCCTCTTCTGTAGCACGCTCGTATTCATCGAGCGTGAATGATGGTGTGCCGAGCGGGTGCGTGCTGTCGGCGCGAAGGGCAACGTAGGGGTTGCCGGCGTAGTCGGGAATGCTGCTGAGATAAACACCGCGGGCGCGGTTGAGGTCGGGGTTTTCGACCTCGTCGATGGGGGTGGCGGCACTGTCCGCGGAAACGTCGTCATCGGTGTCGGTTGCGGCGGAATCGGAGCCATCGCCAGAGTCCTGGCTGTTTTGAGGGTCCGGGGAGCTCGCCGTTCCCGATTCGAGCCGGGCAACCAGGTCTGCCTCGTCGTCGGTGCGGCTGGGGCTCTCGTTTTGTTTTTCGGCCAGAGCCGCCGCTTGCTCATCGCTTTGCGGCGACAGCAGCTTGGGCGCCCCGTCAAGCGATCCCGTAAACAGCGCAAACCCTAGCACCACGGTGGTGCCGATGAAAAGTATTTGCTTGTAGGCGGGCTTGCGCGACATTGAGGCTCCTGGATGGACGGTTGGGAATCTACCAGTCTAGCAGGAGCCGGCAAGGGCCGTTCTGTCGAACAAATACTTAAGATTTGAGACAAACGCTACTGATTCATTTGTCCCGCGGTCTAGATCGAGGTGGAGTCGAGCCAGTTGAGCTTGCACTCGAGAATGCGCTGCTCGCCGGGTTCGCTGCTTCCGTCAAGTAGGGCGAGCAGCATCTCGGCTGCTTCGCGACCTTCTTGGTCGACGGGCTCGATGATGGTGGAGACGGTCGGTGTGGTGAGATTAGTCCAGTCTTCGCAGTTGAGTCCCAAAAGGCCGATTTGCTGCGGAAGCAGATGGGCCATTGGCTGGAGGGCCTTGTAGACACGGGGAAGTGCCCACTGATTTTGCACGAAGATAAGGGTTCGCTTGGCGGGATTGAACTTGAATTTAAAGTATTCGGTGAGCTCGTTGATTGACGGCTTGTTGTGATCGATGGGAATCGCTTTGTAGAGCTGCCCGTTCGCTGCCAGCGCCTCGGCATACCCCTGAAAACGCTCCATGCGGGTGCGCATTTCGGTCATGTTGGCGGCAATGGAAAAGAAATCTTCGTAGCCGGCGTCGAGGAGTGCCTGTGTGGCGTTGTACACGCCGTCGTAAAGGTTGGTTTTGATCCAGCTGGTACCTGGGCTATAGATGGCCGCATCGAAAAAGACGACCGGCTTGCCGGCGCGTCTAATGCGGTCATGCACGGCTTTGAAGTTTGCCGTGGGCTGGATGATAAAGCCATCGACGCCCAGCGAGAGCATCTTGTCGACGTACATGAGCTCGGTCTCGGGGTTAAAGTTGCTCGTGCAAACGACCGTCTGGTAGCCCGCGGGGAGCATGACCTGCTCCATGCCATTGAGAACGAGCCCCGCCCATTTGTTGGTGTTATCCAAAATGATGATGGCAATGACGTGGGTTTGCTTGCCGGTGAGCGTCTGCGCTTGGGCGTTGGGAACGTATCCGAGTTCCTTAATGACGCGCGCGATTTTGTTCTGCGTCTTCTCGCTAAGCTTTTCTCGTTTGTCGTTGAGGTAATACGAGACGCTTGCCGTCGAGGTTCCCGCCTCTCGAGCGACGTCTGCGATCGTAACGCGCTGTTTTGCCACAGCGACTCCTTCCGACAGATGAGCATTTTCCAACATGATGACTTTGAGTCTTGGTGAAGGATACGCTTCGGTGAGCGGCTTTTTCCTTTCATATGAGTATGCAACAAATGCGGCATACGGGTGGGGTCGAAATTTGTGACCGGCATGCGCATCTGCCGTCTACCGAGAAAATCAAATACTTCTTGACTTTTGAAATCGAGGGCAAAATCGCAGGATTCATTTTTGGTTAAACGCATAACTAAATCGCATAACCAACGCTCTGACCTGCGCGTTTACCGAAATAAGCTGGCATTAAGAAAAACGAGCACCTATATTGTTCTTGTCGAAAAGACAGCAAGTCCAAACGGCAGGGGATGCTCCGGAGGCCTCCGCAAACGGTGTCTTGCGCACGCAACTCTATGAAAAGAGGGAAGCAATGAAGATCGTAGGCGTTGCCGCCTGTACTGTGGGTATCGCCCACACGTATATGGCCCAGAAGGCGATTCAGGATGAATGCGCCGCCCGTGGCATCGAGTGCAAGGTCGAGGCTCAGGGTGGCCTGGGTATCGAGAATGAGCTCACGCAGGAAGACGTGGACTCCGCCGACCTGGTCCTGGAGTCCGTCGACGTGGGTGTCGAGAACGAGGACCGTTTTGAGCAGAAGATGGCCGAGGGCAAGTTCCTGAAGGTCGGCACCTCTGATGTAATCGCCGATCCGGTAAAGATCATCGACCAGGCCATTGAGATCATCAAGGCGACGGGTGGCGCCGTTGACGCGCCCAAGGCCGAGGCCAAGGCAGAGAAGAAGGCCGTCTCCGCTGCCCCGCAGGCCCCGACACCGGCGTCCAAGCAGTCTATCTTTGCCGATCCTGGCAAGACGCTGCTCAATGCATTCAATACCGGCGTTTCCTATTTTATCCCCATCGTCGTTATCGGCGGCGTGTTTCTTGCCTTCTCGCTGGCATCCGGTACCGCCGGCGCCAACGGCATGGAGGTTACGAACCCGCTGATGGTGAGCCTTAACACCATCGGCATGGCCGGCATCTCCATGATGATCCCGGTGCTTGCGGCATACATCTCCTACTCGATGGCCGGCAAGCCCGCGCTCGCCCCCGGTTTTGTCCTGGGCTACCTGGTCAACAACGCAGTCGTTACCCCTAACGGCAACAGCGTTTCGACCGGCTTCTTGGGCGCCATGATCATGGCGGTCATCTGCGGCTACTTTGTCCGCTGGATGAAGACCTGGAAGGTCAACAACACCATCCAGACCATCATGCCCATCCTGATCATCCCGATTCTGACCTCGCTTGTCCTGGGCATGGCCTATATCTACATCCTGGCCACGCCGCTTGGCTTTGTGATGGACTGGCTCACCGGCGTGCTCGGCAGCCTGCAGGGCGGTTCCGCAGTTGTCCTGGGTCTGGTCATTGGCGTTATGACCGCCTTCGATATGGGTGGCCCCATCAACAAGACCGCCTCGACCTTCACCATGGCCATCATGGCCTCCGGTATCTACGGTCCTAACGGTATGTTCCGCGTCGCCGTCGCCGTTCCCCCGATCGCCTGTGGCCTCGCTGCGCTCATCGCCAAGAACAAGTTCGATGACGCTGACCGCCAGATGGGCATCTCCGCGCTGTTCATGGGCTGCATCGGTATTACCGAGGGCGCTATCCCCTTCGCGGTCAAGGACCTCGGTCACACCCTGCCCGGCATTTGCATCGGCTCTGCCGTGGGTGCGGCACTTGCCGCCTTCCAGGGCATCGACTGCTACGTCCCGCACGGTGGCTTTATCGTCGCCCTTGCCACCAACAACGTCGCGCTGTTCTGCCTGGACATCGTGATTGGCGCCGTGGTCGCCGCTGCAATCCTGATTGCCATGAAGCCCACGCTCGATAAGCAGGCCAAGTAAACCTTTAAGGACTCCGGTTGTGCGGAGGGATGGATTTGACTCCGCACAACCGCCCCTACACAACAAAATCCATCCGTACTGATAGGGCCCACATCTGGGTCCCAGGGAACTTTTGTCAAAAATCCTCTGGAGAAGGAGAACAAAATGTCCAACCTCACCATCCGTCAGGCCGTTCAGGGCATGCTCAAGCTGCAGGATAGCGGCGATCACGCAACCATGGTCGGCATTGGCCCCATGAGCCCCAACCTGATTCAGGCCGTGTTCGAGCTTGCCAAGGACGAGGATTTCCCGCCCATGTTTATCGCCAGCCGCAACCAGGTCGATATGGACGATATGGGCGCCGGCTACGTCAACGGTTGGGACCAGACGCGCTTTGCCGCCGACATCAAGAAGGTTGCCGACGAGGTGGGTTACACCGGTCCGTACTACCTGTGCCGCGATCACGGCGGTCCGTGGCAGCGCGACGAGGAGCGTAACGCCCACCTGCCCGAGGACGAGGCCATGGAGCTCGCCCGCAAGTCCTTCGTCGCCGACATGGAGGCGGGCTTTGACCTGCTGATGGTCGACCCCACCAAGGACCCCTATCAGATCGGCAAGGTTATTCCGCTCGACGTGGTGCTTCGCCGCACGATCGATCTTATCGACTACCTTGAGCAGTACCGTCGCGAGCATAACCTGCCCGAGGTCGCCTATGAGGTCGGTACCGAGGAGACCAATGGCGGCTTGACCTCTACCGATAAGTACGAGGAGTTCATTTCTCAGCTGCAGCCCGAGCTCGAGAAGCGCGGCTGCCCCATGCCCACCTTTATCGTCGGCCAGACCGGCACCCTTACCCGCTGGACGGAGCAGGTCGGTCACTACAACTTCAAGAACGCCCGCGAGCTTGCCGATATGGCCAAGCGCTATGGCGTGGGCCTGAAGGAGCACAACGCCGACTATCTGGACGACGCGACGCTGCTCGAGCACATCCCGGCACACGTGACCGCCTCCAACGTCGCTCCGCAGTATGGCACCGAGGAGACCCGCGCCTACCTCAAGCTCTGCGCCACCGAGCAGATCCTGGTCGACAACGGTCTGTGCGATGACCCCTCCGACCTGTATCACACGCTGCTGGTCAAGGCTATCAAGACCGAGCGCTGGCGCAAGTGGATGACTGGCGACGACGTCAACCTGCAGGTCGATGACATCCTTGCCGACGATGAGCTCAGCCTGAAGATCCTGGATGTCTCCGGCCACTATGCGTTCAACGATCCCGAGGTCAAGGAGCAGGTCGAGAAGCTCTATCGCAACCTCGCTGCCCAGGACATCGACGGCAAGCGCTTTGTGATCGAGCACATCAAGCGCCCGATCAAGCAGTACGTCGTCGGTCTTAACCTCAAGGGCGTCACGAGCCGCATCGAGAAGGCTCTCGAGGACTAAGTAGTTCCGGCGTTTTGACAAACGCCGGACCGGTCGACGCTGTGCGGGCATCTGCCGGGCAATCTGGCGCTCAAGCCGTCGCTCGCGTACCAAAGTACGCTTCGCTCCTCTTTCGCACCCCCTTGCCACGGCAGCTGCCCGCTCGCTGACGTTGGATTGACCGACGATCGGGCCGCTGTCCTTAGGATTACTAGCAATTCATTTGAAGGAGTTTGCACCATGAAGTTCTTTATCGATACCGCCAATCTGGACGAGATCGCCGAGGCCAAGAGCTGGGGCTGCCTGGCCGGTGTTACCACCAACCCGTCCCTGTACGCCAAGACCGGCGGCAAGCTTGCCGACTTTGAGCCGCATATGCTCAAGATTGCCGAGCTCTGCGAGGGCCTGCCCGTTTCCGCCGAGTCTACCGCTACCACTGCCGAGGGTATGATCGAGGAGGGCAAGCGCCTTGCCGCCCTCGCCCCCAACATCGTGGTCAAGCTTCCCGTGTGCGAGGCCGGCCTTGCCGCCTGCCGTGCGCTGGCCGATGCTGGCGTGCGCGTCAACATGACGCTCGTCTTCTCGCCGACGCAGGCCCTTATGGCCGCCAATGCCGGTGCTCGCTACATCAGCCCGTTTGTCGGTCGTTTCGATGACATCGCCGAGGACGGTATCTCGCAGCTCGACAACGTCGTGACCTGCATTAAGAACTACGACTGGACGGGCAAGAACGTCGACGACACCGTCGAGATCATCACCGCCTCGGTTCGTACGCCCAACCACGTGACCCAGGCCGCGCTACTCGGTGCCGATATTGCGACCGTGCCCATGGCCGCTCTCAAGAAGTGCCTGCATCATCCGCTGACCGACCAGGGCCTCGCCTCTTTTGAGGCTGACTGGCAGAAGGTCGTCGCTCAGGCTTAACGAGTGGATTGCCCCGGCATCGCGTCATCCGGTGCCGGGGTTGTTCTCAAGAGAGGAATTCGTATGACCAACCAGGAGCTGGCGAAGGTCGCTAATGAGGTCAGGAAGGGTGTCGTGACTGCGGTTCACGCGGCCAAGTCGGGACACCCGGGTGGATCGCTCGGTGCCGCCGACATCATGACGTATCTGTACTTTGAGGAAATGAATATCGATCCTGCCGACCCTCACAAGGCCGATCGCGATCGCTTTGTGCTCTCCAAGGGTCACGCGGCGCCGGGCCTGTATTCGGTGTTGGCAAATCGCGGCTATTTTCCCGTCGAAGAGCTCGAGACGCTCCGTCATATTGGCAGCCGACTGCAGGGCCATCCCAACATGAACGACGCCCCTGGCATCGATATGTCCACCGGATCGCTCGGTCAGGGCATCTCTGCTGCAGTTGGAATGGCGCTTGCCGCTAAGCACTGGGGCGACGGCTACCGTGTCTACACGTTGCTGGGCGACGGTGAGTGCGAGGAAGGCCAGGTGTGGGAGGCGGCCATGTTCGCCGGCAACCATGCGCTCGACAATCTTGTTGCCGTCGTCGACCACAACGGCTTGCAGATTGACGGCACGATCGATGAAGTCAACTCGGCCATGCCGCTCGCTGACAAGTTCCGCGCCTTTAAGTGGCATGTGATCGAGCTCGCCGACGGTAACGACATGGCGCAGATTGCCGCCGCCTTTGCCGAGGCCCGCAAAGTGAGCGACTCGCCCGTGGCCATTATCGCCGAGACGGTGAAGGGCAAGGGCGTCTCCTTTATGGAAAACCAGGTGGGCTGGCACGGCAAGGCACCCAACGATGAACAGTTTGAGCAGGCCATGGCCGAGCTCGCAGCAGCAGGGGAGGAGCTCTAATGGCAGACGTCAAGAAAGTCGCCACGCGCGTTAGCTATGGCGAGGCACTTGTCGAGCTGGGCAATGAGCGCGATGGCTTTGTGGTTCTCGATGCCGACCTGGCCGCCGCCACGCAGACCGGTAAGTTTAAGGCTGCGCACCCTGAGCGCTTCTACGACGCCGGCATTGCCGAGAGCAACCTGATGGGGCTTGCCGCCGGCATTGCGACCACGGGCCACGTCGCCTTTGCGAGCACCTTTGCCATGTTCGCCGCCGGCCGCGCGTACGAGCAAGTGCGTAATTCCATCGGCTATCCGCACCTCAACGTCAAAATCGGCGCCACGCATGCGGGTATCTCGGTCGGTGAAGACGGCGCCACGCATCAGTGCTGCGAGGACATCGCGCTCATGCGCACGATCCCGGGTATGACGGTAATCGTTCCCGCCGATGACATCGAGGCCCGCGCTTGCGTGCGCGCCGCCTATGAGTTTGAGGGGCCGGTCTACATGCGCTTCGGCCGCCTGGCAACACCGGTCATCAACGACCGCGAGGACTATGAGTTCAAGATTGGCCGCGGCGTGGTCGTGCGCGAGGGGTCCGATGTGACTATCGTCGCATGCGGCCTCATGGTCGCCGAGGCGCTTG
>CAJMRR010000009.1 GCA_905215835.1 uncultured bacterium
CCCGGCGCGCAGTCCGTTCCCAATGCCGTCAAGGCCGCGGCGGTTGCCTATCGTCTTGGCGTGACGCCCGAGCAGATCGATGCCGCCTTTAGGGGTCTTACGATTACCGGGCATCGCCAGGAAATCAAGCGCGCCAAGAGCGGCGCTCGCGTCATCGACGACTCATATAACGCCAGTGCCGAATCGATGGCAGCCGGCCTCGACCTGCTGTGTTCGCTTTCGTGCACGGGTTCGCGCATGGCGGTTCTGGGCGAGATGGGCGAGATGGGCGACGAGGCTCCTCGCATGCATGAGCTGGTGGGCGCCTATGCGGCGGCCAAGAAGCTCGATATGCTCGCATGTGTCGGCGGTGAGCTTGCCCAGCGTATGGCCGAGGCCGCGCGCATGATGGGTATGGATGAGGACCGCATTCAGGTGTTCTCCGACTATCAGCAGGTGCTCGACCGTATGGGCGGCGCTCTTGAGCAGCATGATGTCGTGCTGGTCAAGGGCTCACGCTTCGTTGAGCTCGATCGCTTTGTGGAAGGTGTGTGCTAGTCCATGTTCGGCAATCCTTCGTATCCTACGTACCAGGCATTTTTGGGATTGGGCATCGCCGCCGTCATCGCGATGCTGCTTATGCCGTGGTGGATTAAGCTCCTGAAGGTCGAGGGCATCGGCCAGCAGGTTCGCGCCGATGGCCCCAAGCGTCACCTGATTAAGCAGGGCACGCCCACCATGGGTGGCGTCATCATCCTGGTTGCCGTTTCGCTGACCTGCCTTTTGATGGGAAAGCTCACCACCGAGCTCGTGCTTGTGCTGCTCGCCACGCTGGCAACCGGCGTTCTTGGCCTCATCGACGACCTGACTTCTGTCACGCACGGCCGCTCGCTCGGCCTGACGCCTCACGCCAAGATGATTGGCCTTACCCTCATCTGCGTTACCTTTACCGTGCTTGCTGTCAACTGGTGCGGCGTCGCCCCCGAGATTCGTTTCCCCGGTGGCCTGACGATCGACCTCGGTGTGCTCTCGACCACCATTTGCGGCCTCTCTTTTCCGTGGCTCTACCTTGTCTTTTGCTGGCTGATGATCGCGGGCCTTTCCAACGCCGTAAACCTCACCGACGGCTTGGACGGTCTTGCCGGCGGCACCTCCATGATCGCCATGCTGGCCATGGCTGCCATGGCGTTTTTGCACGGCGATGTGAACCTGTCCATCTTCTGCACGGCGTGCGCCGGCGCCTGCCTGGGCTTTTTGTGGTTCAACTGCTATCCGGCGAGCATCTTTATGGGCGATACCGGCTCGCTTGCCCTGGGTGCCGCTTTTGCCTGCACCTCCATCATGACCAACACCGAAGTCGTTTCCCTCATCATCGGCGGTCTGTTTATCGTCGAGACCCTGTCGGTCATGATCCAGGTTGTCTATTTCCACTTTACGCACAAGCGCGTCTTCCTTATGGCGCCCATTCATCATCATTTCGAAAAGAAGGGCTGGGCCGAGACCAAGGTCGTCATCCGTTTTTGGATTGTCGCCGCGGCCTTCGGAGCCCTGGGCCTCGCGTTGTTCTTCCAGTTGGGATAGTGGTCTTTCATGCCTCTTGCTGATGTCTTTAGCCTGCTCGTTTTGGGCCAGGGTAAGTCCGGTCTTGATGTCGCTCGCTGGGCGCTTGCACATCCCGAGCGTGTGAGTGCCGTTACCGTTTACGGTGGCGGCACGTCCGAGCCCAACGATGCCACGCGCTCGCTCGAGGCGCACGGGGCATCGTTTGTCTACGGAACCGAGCAGGTCGAGGGCGCGTTTGATGTATGCGTGACGTGTCCGGGCATCTCGGAGTTCTCGGCATTCTTTAAGGCTGGCCGTGATCACGCTGCCCAGATTATGGGTGAGCCCGAGTTTGCCTACCGTCTGTCTCCCCAAAATTGGATTGCCATTACGGGCACCAACGGCAAGACGACAACCACGTCACTCACCGATTACCTGCTTAAGGCAGCGGGCGAGGCGAGCGTTGCTGTCGGCAACATTGGCGAGCCTCCGGTGAACGAGATCGATGGCCGTGCGCATAACGAGTGGTTTGTGGCGGAGCTTTCGAGCTATCAGATCGCAACGACCCAGGAGCTTCACCCCCGTGTGGCGGTGCTGCTCAACATTACCCCCGATCATCTGGGCTGGCATAAGAGCCATAAGAACTATGCGCTCGCCAAGATTAAGCTCTTCGAGAATATGGTCGACGATGACCTGGTGATTGTTGATGTCGAGGATGCCGGTATCCACGAGTTCGATGAGTACATCTATGTTCCGGGCCGTCGCATCTGCAAGGTTGCTTTTGACGAGCCTGCGGGCGAGGACGCCGCATTTGTGCGCGATGGCAAGATGGTCGTTCGCCTGAAGGGCGTCGAGACCCCGCTCATCGATACGTCCGAGCTTAAGATTTCGGGCCATCACAATGTAATCAATGCCCTGTGTGCTGCCACGGCGGCCCTGACGGTCGGCGCCGATGTTGACGGTGTGTGTCGCGGCCTGGTCTCGTTCCAGCCGCTGGAGCACCGCGTTGAGCCCTGTGGCGAGATCGATGGCGTGCGCTATGTTAACGATTCCAAGGCAACGAACACCGATGCGGTCGAAAAGGCCCTGACGGCGTTTCCCGATGACGATGTGATCTTGCTGCTCGGCGGTCACGATAAGGGCACGCCGCTCGAGTCCTTTTCCCGCGTTGTGATGGATAACGTTCGCTCGGTGGTCTGCTTTGGCGACGCGCGCGAGCGCTTTACCGCCGCTATGGACGAGGCGGATGTCGACGGTGATGTCGATATCGCCCAGGCCGACGACCTGCGCGATGCCGTGGACGTTGCTCGTTCGCTCTCGAGCCGCGGCGATGTGATCTTACTGTCGCCCGCCTGCTCTTCGTTCGATGAGTTCTCGGGCTACGAGGAGCGCGGTCGCGTGTTTAAGGACTATGTGGCCCAACTTGCCGCTGCGTCCAATACGCAAATGGAATAGGGGTTGCCGGTGAGAGAGGAGAGCCCCCGACAGAATATGAGGAGGCCCGACTCGGACCGTGCTTCCTCGCAGTGCATCACGCCGCGCGCCGGTCGTCGCCCGCAGAGCATCGGCGAACGTTATATCGCCGGCGTCCCCGCACGTATCATGCGACCCCGCCTGGTCTTTTTGACCTGCCTGTTCTCGCTGGTCTGTTTTGGCCTGCTTATGGTGTACTCGGCTTCTTCAGTCGAGGCGCTTCACGAGAACGACTCCGCGACCTACTTTTTGTTCCGGCAGTTTATGTTCACTGTCGTCGGTGTTGCTGCCCTCGAGTTCATCGCGCGCGTTGCACCCGATAGCTGGTTTGGCGAAGGGGCGCTTAAACTTGCCCTTATCGCTATGATGATCTTGCTGCTTGCGGTGTTCCTCTTTGGTAGCGGCAGCCGTGGCGCTACGCGTTGGCTGAGCATTGCCGGCATTCAGTTTCAGCCATCGGAGTTTCTCAAGCCGTTTGCCATTGCCTATTCTGCCATCATGCTCGATCGCGTGTTTTCGCCCGGCGGTAACATCAATGAGTTCCTTAAGGGCATGGGCTTATATTTGGGCATATCGCTCGTCTTGATTTTTATTCAGCCCGACTTTGGCACCATCCTGATTATTCTGTTGACGATCATGTGCATGGCGCTCTTTGCCGGCCTTGACCCAAAATACATTATCGGTGCGATTCTTGCTGGCGCCGTCATCATCGTGATCGCTCTTGTCGTCGAGCCGTACCGTATGGTGCGCATTCAGGTTCTCTTGAACCCTTGGGCAGATGAATATGGAGACGGGTATCAGGCAACGCTCGCCATTATGGCGTTTGCTTCGGGCGGACTGTTCGGCCGCGGTATCGGCAACTCAACCATGAAGTACTCGTATTTGCCCGAGGCACACAACGACTACATCCTGGCCATCATTGGCGAGGAGGTTGGCTTTTTGGGGACGCTGCTGTTTTTCTTGGTGTTTGCGATGCTGATCTACTCGGCGTTTCGAATTGCCGAGCAGGCCGCCGATCGTCGCGGGGCGCTCATGGCTTCGGGCTCTGCGGTTATCCTCGCGGTGCAGTTTTTGATCAACGCGCTGGGTATTCTCAACGTGTTTCCTATGACGGGTAAGCCGTTGCCGTTTATCAGCTATGGCGGCTCGTCGATTATCGTGTCGCTCATGCTCGCCGGGCTTATTTTGCGCGTGTCGCACGAGAGCGCTCGACGCGATGAATATGATCGTCGTCGCGATAGCTTTGCCGTTATGGACGAGAGCACTGCCGGTGTTCCCCATACGCGTGGGGAGCGCTCGTCGCGTGGCGGTTTTACCGTCTTGAACGGTTTTGCTTCGGAGTCGGATGCCCGTCCGCGCTCGGCGCCGCAGAGTCGCCCGCAACGACCGACGCCGCGCAATACGGGTGCCGGATATAATCGGATCGACTTGAATTCGGACCCGTCGGCACGCTTGCGCACCGACGACCAGGGGCCGCGCGTACGAAGGGACTACCATGACCGATAAGATGACCGTTGCTATCGCAGCCGGCGGCACGGCGGGACATATCAACCCCGCACTCGCCTTGGCCGAGGAGCTACGTGACCGTGGCCACCACGTTGTGTTTGTGGGTCAGTCGCATAAGCTCGAGGGTCGTCTGGTTCCCGAGGCAGGGTTCGATTTTGTGCCGATTACGGTTACGGGCTTCGACCGCTCTCGCCCTTGGACGGCATTGAGCTCGCTGTGGCGTGTCTATAAGGCGAAGCGCACGCTCGGCAGCCATTTTTCTAAAGCCTGCATGCCCGATGTCGCTATAGGTTTTGGCGCCTATGTCGAGGTCCCGCTTCTGGGCTGGTGCAAAGACGCGGGCATTCCGTATCTGCTGCACGAACAGAACTCCGTTCCGGGCCTTGCTAACAAGATGATGAGTTCGCATGCCGCCCGCGTTTGTATCTCGGTGCCGGCAGCACGTTCCGTGTTTGAGCGCGAGGGCGATCCTGACCATGTGCTCATGACCGGCAACCCCGTGCGCCGTTCTGTGATCGAGGGGGATCGGGTTCGCGGTCGCAGGGCTCTCGACGTGCCTGAGGACGCCACACTCCTGCTGGTGTTTGGCGGCTCACTTGGTGCTCAACATCTTAATGAGCGCGTGGCTTCGCTTAAAAACGAGTTGCTCTCGCGCGATAATCTCTATGTTTTGCATTCGACGGGCGCCGATGGCTTCGAGGACACCGAGCGTGCTCTTGCCCTGATGCCCGAGGAGGCGAAGCGGTATCGCCTCCAGCCCTACATCGACAATATGGGCGATATGCTGGCCGCGGCCGATTTGGTCCTCTCGCGCTCGGGCGCTTCGAGCGTTGCCGAGATCGCGGCCCTTGCCACACCTTCGGTACTGGTGCCGTATCCGCATGCGACGGCCGATCATCAGACCACCAATGCCCGCTATCTGGTCGATGCCGGTGCTGGCGTGCTCTGCGCCGATGCCGATATCGATACCCAGGCGTTTGCCGATGAGCTGCTGCATCTTATCGATGATGCGCAGGCGCGCGATGCCATGCGTCAGGCGGCTCGCGGTTTGGCCCAGGACCGCGCTGCCGTCCTTTTGGCAGACGCGGTAGAAGGATTGCGTTAGTTAGACGGGATATCGCGGGTCGCCCTCGCGCGGATGCGGTAGGTGCGGTACAGTAGACGGGTTACAGGCAGTGTTTACGCAAGGAGTACACGAGCACATGGCTGATTCCCAGACTGCAACCTCCGCGCCCGATTTCAAGAGCGCCCATTTTATCGGTATCGGTGGCGCCGGCATGAGCGGCATCGCCCTCGTCCTTCACGAGCGCGGCTATGTCGTTACCGGCTCCGACCTTAAGACGTCGCGCTATATTCGCCAGCTTACCCGCGCCGGCGTGAAGGTGCATGTGGGCCATGAGGCCGCCACCATCGACGAGGTCAAGCCCGACGTCGTCGTGGTCTCTACCGCTATTCCCGAGTCCAACCCCGAGCTCGTCCGTGCGCGCGAGCTGGGTATTCCCGTGTGGCCTCGCGCCAAGATGCTCTCGGCTCTGGGCCACGGCTACACCACCGTCGCCGTCGCCGGTACTCACGGTAAGACCACGACCTCTTCGATGTGTGCCACCATGCTCGACCGCATGGGTCTGGACCCCAGCTTCCTGATCGGTGGCATTGTCGAGGGCTACGATACCAACGGCAAGAACGGCTCGGGCGACTATTTTGTCGCCGAGGCGGATGAGTCCGACAGCTCCTTCCTGTTCCTTAACCCCAATGTGGTCATCGTGACCAACGTCGAGGCCGACCATCTCGATCATTACTCGGGTATCGAGGAGATCGAGGCCACCTTCGCCAAGTTTATGAGTCTGGTGGGCGAGGACGGCACGGTCATCGTCTGTGGCGAGGACCCGCATCTGGTCGAGCTTGCCAAGTCGACGGGCCGTCATGTGCTTTCCTATGGCTTTGCCGAGACCAACGACATCGTCTGCGTGCATCCGGATGTCAAGGGCATCCAGAGCGACTTTATCGTTCGCTTTGAGGACGGCACCGAGCACGCTGTCGAGATTAAGAGCAACCCCGGTCGTCACAACATGCTCAACGCCACGGCCGTCTTGACCGTCGCCCATGTCCTAGGCCTCGATATCGACGCCGCCGCTAAGGCACTTTCGAGTTTTGAAGGCGTCCGCCGTCGCTTTACCCACGTGGGCGATATCGACGGCATCACGGTGGTTGACGATTACGGCCATCATCCCACCGAGATCAAGGCGACGCTCGCTGCTGCCTCTTCGCTGGGCTACAAACATGTCGACGTCGTGTTCCAGCCGCACCGCTATTCGCGCCTGCAGGCTCTGTGCGATGACTTTGCCGACGCATTCGCCAATGCTGACAAGCTGCTGTTGATTGACGTGTTCTCTGCCGGCGAGATGCCCATCCCGGGTGTCACGTCCAAGATGCTTGCCGATACCGTGCGCGCCAAGCACCCCGGCAAGGAGGTCGTGTACTGCTCGAGCCGTCTTGAGCTCAATGAGGAGCTCGAGAAGATGGTGGGCGAGGGCGATTTGCTGCTTACCATGGGCGCCGGCGACGTCACGACGGTCGGCCCCGAGTTCATCGAGTATCTGACTGCCAAGAAAGACGCTTAAACCCCATGGGTCTGTTTAACGCCGTCATGGCGCTTTCGGGCATGATCGATACGGACGTAATTGAGGATGAACGCCTCGCGCGCCATACGAGCTATCGTATCGGCGGCAAGGCGGACCTCTTTGTGACGTGTCACAGCTATCATGCCTTGCGTCGCGCCGTGGCGGTGCTCGATCGTGAGCAGGTGCCGTGGGTCATTATCGGCAAGGGATCTAATCTGCTTGTTGCCGATGCAGGCTATCGCGGCGCCGTCATTTCGTTGGGGCGTGAGTTCCAGCGTACGGTTGTCGCCGAAGACGGTTGTACGCTGACGGTCGGTGCGGGCGTGATATTCGCTCGCCTAGTCAACGACGCGCTGTCGCGCAGCCTTTCGGGCCTTGAGTTTGCGGTCGGTATTCCCGGCTCCGTTGGCGGCGCCGTGTCCATGAATGCCGGCACGCGAACCGAGTGGATTGGCTCGCTGGTCGAAGATGTCGTTACGTTTGACCCGAGCTCCGGCATCAAGCATTACGCGGGCTCGGAGATCGCTTGGGGCTACCGTGAATGCAGCCTGCCGCGTAACGAGATCATTCTGGAGTGCGTGCTCAAGCTCAAACCTGCGCCCAAGGCCGATATCCGTGAACGTATGGAGCGGTACCTGACGCGGCGTAAGCGCACACAGCCCATGGGCTGTGCATCCTGCGGGTCGGTATTTCGCAACCCGCCCGATGCGAGCGTGGGCAAGCTTATCGAGGATTGTGGATTAAAGGGTTTTTCGGTTGGCGGCGCGGAAGTTTCGCCCGTACACGCTAATTTTATCGTTAATAACGGAACCGCCTCGGCCGATGACGTGGCCGCGGTTATCAGACATGTGCACGGAAAGGTGAGGGAGGCGTATGGCATCGAGCTCAGACCGGAAGTTAAATTCCTCGGCTTCTAGAGCATCGAAACCAACCTTCCGCCGCGCCGGAGGGCGTTCCGGCGCACCGTCTCAGCCTCAACGTAAGTCCGTTATGCCTTCTAAGCCTGCTGGGTCCGTGCGGCCTGCCAAGCGTTCGACTGCCGGTTCGCAGCTTGGCGGACGCCCCGCGGCCAAAAATGTTGCTCGTCCGGTGGCACGTCCCTCGGTGACGCCCAAACCGGCGATGGGCGCCATACCTTCTCGCCCCATAGCGTCGCCCAAGCCCTCGTTGGGGGCAAAGGTGACGCGTCCCGGTCGCGCGCTGGGTGCATCTAAGCCACGTATGCTGACGTCGGTGTCGGCCTCCGCAAAACCGCAATCGGGCAAAAAGGGCTCTAATCCGTTGTCATCGATCGGCGCCTTGGCAAATCATGCGGCGGGTGCCGCTTCTGCCGTTAAGGGCAAGGGCAAAATCGTGGGCGGCATCCTTGCCGCTCTGGCAGTGCTTGCAGTCGTTGCCGTCGTCGTCAATAACTCTGGCCTGTTCGCCGCTACCGATATTCAGATCCAGGGCAGCGAGCATGTGACCAAGCACGATGCCATCCAGCTGATCGATCTGCCCGAGGACACGTCGCTGTTCAATGTGAATCCCGACCAGATCACCGAGGGCCTCAAACAAAATCCGTGGGTTTCGGGCGTGGATGTTCAGCGTCAATTTCCCCATACGCTCATCATCACGCCGACGGAACGCAAGGTTATCGCAATTGCCTACATTAGCTCCGACGATCTTGCATGGGCGATCGGGGACGATGACACATGGATTGCACCGCTGTCTACCTCGGTCGATGTTGACGACCAGGGCAATGTCATCACAACGGGGGAGGGTGCCAACACCCTAAACGGCATCGATGCCGCCCTGGCGCTCGCCAAACATTACGGAGCCGTGCTGCTGACCGATGTCTCGGCCGATGTCGCGCCGGTTTCGGGGCAAGCGGTAAATTCCAAGGCGGTCAAGGCCGGCCTGGATTACGTCCGCGGATTCTCGAGCGAGTTCCTGGGCCAGGTCAAGGATATTTCCACGCCCTCGGTCGAGGCCATCTCGGCGAATCTCGATAACGGTATCGAGGTGTCGCTCGGAGATTCGGATGACATTGCCAAAAAGGAGCGTATCGTTACCAAGCTGCTTTCGCAGGTGGAGGGCGTGACGTATATCAACGTTCGATCTCCTGGCAACTATACGTTTAGGAACGCACCGACCTCGTAGCGTCCTCTGGCCTTTGTTGATGGGGCATACCGCGCCGTTTATCTGGTTTGTTTGGTTTTCACCGTCAATTATTTGACTGATACGTTCATAATGTGCAAACATAATACGGTTTACCTTTGCATTTACTTTCAACTTGAAGGTTAATGTGCGCAGGGGTCAACCCATGCTATGGCAATAACCTTTGTTCGGAGGACCGACATGCACGAGACAGAGATCAACAACTACCTTGCCGTCATTAAGGTGGTCGGCGTCGGCGGCGGCGGTACCAACGCGGTCAATCGAATGATCGAAGAGGGTATCCGCGGCGTCGAGTTTGTTGCCATCAACACCGATGCTCAGGCACTCGCGATCTCTGATGCCGATATCAAGGTGCACATCGGCACCGACCTGACCCGCGGCCTGGGCGCTGGCGCCAACCCCGAGGTCGGCCGTAAGGCCGCCGATGAGTCCCGCGACGACATCGCTGAGGCGCTCGCTGGCGCCGATATGGTGTTCATCACCTGCGGCGAGGGCGGCGGCACCGGTACCGGCGCTGCCCCCATCGTTGCCGATATCGCGATGAACGAGGTCGGTGCGCTGACCGTCGCCGTCGTGACCAAGCCCTTTACGTTTGAGGGCCGCAAGCGCAAGAAGAGCGCCGAAGAAGGCATTAAGACGCTTTCCGACTGCGTCGACACCATGATCGTTATCCCTAACGACAAGCTGCTCGACATCGCCGAGAAGAAGACCACCATGCTTGAGGCCTTCGCAATCGCCGATGGCGTCCTTTCCCAGGGCACCCAGGGCATCACCGACCTCATCACCGTCCCCGGTATCATCAACCTGGACTTCGCCGATGTTAAGACCATCATGAAGCAGGCCGGTACCGCCATGATGGGTATCGGTACCGCTTCTGGGGACACCCGTGCCGTCGACGCTGCCCAGCAGGCTATTTCCAGCCCGCTGCTCGAGAGCTCCATCGATGGCGCTACGCGCGTCCTGCTTTCCATTGCCGGTTCCAAGGACCTGGGCATCCAGGAGATCAGCGACGCCGCCGACGTTGTCGCCAATGCCGTCGACCCCGAGGCCAACATCATCTTCGGTACCGTTGTCGACGAGTCCCTGGGCGATCAGGTGCGTATTACCGTCATCGCTACGGGCTTCTCCGACTCCAACGTCAACCGTCAGGACGAGCTCTTCGCTGCACAGCAGTCCCAGAGCAAGGCCGCTGCTTCTACCGAGCCGCAGCGCACCGCTCCTGCCACGAGCCCGGCTCAGGCTGCCCCGACTCGCAACGTCGGTGGTACCGAGCTCCCCAACTTTGGCAACGACCAGTTTGAGCTTCCTGACTTCCTCAAGCGCGGCAGCTTCTAGTTCGTTTTTCTCAGCGACCTGTATGGGGTGCGTCCGATTGGGCGCACCCTTTTTGTTGTGTTTTGCCTTTGTAAACGAAAGCCTCCAATCTCCTTACGTTCCCCTTACGTTTAGCCCCTACCGCTGCGGGTATCCTTTTGATGAAGTAGGGCAGCCGTGTGGCACGGACTGCTGCGGCGTCGCCGCGATACTTGTGTTATTAGGAGGCTTTAGTATGGCAGCACGTGCGGACAGCGTTTCGCGTGTCGACCATGATGGAGTTACGTTGGTAGAGGGCGCGACGCACGATGTTCGCTTTGCTTTTACCGAACGCGCCGGCGGTGTTTCCGAAGATGCGTACTCCTCACTCAATCTGGGCTCGCATGTTGGCGATGACCCCTTTGCCGTTCAAGAAAATCGTCGCCGCGCACTCGAGGCCTTGGGTGCCGCCGAGTGCGAGCACAACCTGCTTGTTCCCAATCAAGTACACGGTGACCATGTCGTGACGGTGGCCTCGAACGGTGCCGATTATCTCGAGAATATTCGCGAGCAGATTGCCGAGGGCTGCGATGCCATCGTCTGCACGGCCCGTGAGGTACCCGTGATGCTTTGCTTTGCCGATTGCGTTCCCGTGGTGCTGGTGGCTCCCGGCGGCTTTGCCGTGGTGCACTCTGGCTGGAAGGGCACGATTGCGCGCATTTCCGCCAAGGCGTGCCAAGCGCTCTGCGAGGCGGCTGGCTGCAAGCCGGACGACATCTCTGCCTACATTGGGCCCCATATCCTGGGCGACGAGTACGAGGTGTCCCAAGAACTTATGGATCGCTTTGCCGCCGAGTTCGCGTGCATCGATGCCTCTGCTTCTCGTATGCTTGATCTTTCCGCCGCCATTCGCGAGGCGCTGATGGACGCCGGCGTCGAGGCGAGCAGCATTGTGGACACCAAGCTTTCCACCGTTCGTCAGAACGACCGCTTTTATTCCTACCGCAACGAGGGCGGCACCTGTGGGCGCCATGCTGCGATCGGCGTGATGCTATGAGAAAGATCGCATCGGTCCTGAGTGCTGCAGTGCTTACGCTCACGCTGTGTGCTTGCTCCTCGGGATCTTCCACATCTTCTATTACCGTGGCCGGCTCGACCACGTGCCTTCCCATTGCCGAGATCGCAGCCGAGGGCTTTAAGGAAGAGGCCGGCACCGATGTGCTCGTCTCCGGCCTTGGCTCCTCTGCGGGTATCGAGGCCGTCAGCAACGGCACGGCCGACATCGCCAGCTCGTCTCGTGGCCTCAATGCCGACGAACAAGACCTTGGCCTGACCCCGATCGTAATCGCGCACGACGGCATCGCAGTCATCGTGAACGACGACAACCCGGTCGACAATCTCTCGACCGAGCAGCTCCGCGATATTTACGCCGGCAAGATCACCAACTGGAAGGAAGTCGGCGGAGAGGACCTGAAGATTCAGGTTATCAACCGCGACGAGGCGTCCGGTACGCGCGAGGCCTTCCGTACCATCGTGATGGACGGCACGCCGTTCGATCGCCGCTCGGCCGTTCTTTCGGGTACGGGCCAAGTGCGCGACGTCGTGTCCCGCTCGCATGGCGCCATTGGCTACATCTCGCTGGGTTTTGTCGAGAGCCTCAACGCCACGATCTCGGTTAAGGCCGTTTCGGTCAACCATGTCGAGGCATCCGAGAAGACGGTCGCAAGTGGCGGCTATCCCATCTCGCGCGACCTTTACTTCTTTGTGAAGGGTACGCCTTCGCATCAGGCGCAGGACTACATTGACTATGTGACGTCCGAGAAGATGGACAAGCAGATTCGCGAGGCGGGCTTTATTCCCGTCACCAACGACGGAAAGGGGAGTGAGTAGCGTGGAAGCACAGGAAACCCCCCAGATTGAGCAGGAGGCTCAGACGCCCAAAAAGCGTGAGTTGGCGTTGGTGTCGCGTAGCACCTATCTCAAGGAGAAGGCGCTGCAGTGGATCTTCTTTGCCTGCGCGTTCTTGGCGGTCGTCACCGTTATCCTGATCTTTGTCTTTACCACGTACTCGGCGCTGCCCGTCTTTACCGACATCGGCCTGGCGGACTTCTTTAGCTTTACGTGGGCGCCATCCGAGGGCCACTACGGCATCATGTCGCTGCTGGCGGGCTCTGGTCTGGTGACGGTCGGTGCGCTCGCCATGGGCGTGCCCCTGGGTGTGGGCACGGCTGTATATCTGGTCGAGATCGCCAGCAAGCGCGTGCGCAGGCTCATCAGCCCCGCCGTCGACCTGCTAGCGGGCATCCCCTCCATCATCTACGGCTTCTTTGGCATGGTCATCATCCGCCCGTTTATCGCGCAGCTGACCGGCGGTCTTGGCTTTGGCGCGCTGACGGCGTGGTTTGTGCTTGCCATCATGATCGTTCCCACCATTACCACGCTCACGATCGATGCCCTCAATTCCATCCCCATGGGCATTCGCGAGGCGTCCTATGCCATGGGTGCCACCAAGTGGCAGACCATCTACAAGGTCGTGCTGCCTGCAGCCAAGCTGGGCATTGTCGATGCAATTGTCTTGGGTATGGGGCGTGCCATCGGTGAGACCATGGCCGTGCTGATGGTCGTGGGCAACGCCCCGGTCATTCCAGATAGCATCTCGAGCCCCATCTCGACGCTCACGAGCCAGATCGCACTCGACATGAGCTATTCCTCGGGCCTGCATCGCTCGGCTCTGTTTGGCATGGGCGTGGTCCTGTTTATCATCTCAGCTGCACTGGTGGGTATCGTTCGCCTGATTTCAAAGAAGAGGGGGTAGGCTATGTCCGATTCCGTTGACACGACGGTCGATGCGACCTCGTCGCGCGAGCTCATCAAGCGTGCCCTTTCCCATGGCAAGAAGGGCCGCATCAACAAGGACCTGTCCAACAAGATTATGCTCGGCGTGTTTCGCGCCGCGGCCTATATCACCACCCTGGTGTTGCTCGCCATCATCGCCTACGTGGTCATTAACGGTCTTCCGCATATCTCGCTCGACTTTATCTTCGGCTGGCCGCAGGGCGTAAACGCCGAGGGCGGCATTTGGCCCACGATCGTCTCGACTATCTACGTGACGGCACTCGCCATGCTCATCTGCACGCCGGTTGCCGTCTTGGCTGCGGTCTATCTGGCTGAATACGCCAAGCAGGGCAAGATTGTCGACATCATCCGCTATGCTGCCGATGCTCTGGCCTCGGTGCCTTCCATCGTTATGGGCCTCTTTGGTTACGCCTTGTTTGTTGAGGCCATGGGCCTGGGTCTTTCGATGGTTTCGGCCGCCCTGGCACTGGCACTTCTGATGCTGCCTATCGTCATGCGCACCACCGAGGAGGCAATCCGCGCCGTTCCGCGCTATATCCGTTGGGGCGCATATGGCCTGGGCGCCACCAAGTGGCAGGTCGTCTCCAAGATCGTGCTTCCTTCGGCCTTTGGCCGCATTGCCACCGGCATCGTCCTTGCCATCGGCCGCGCCATCGGCGAGACTGCGGTGGTGCTCTACACCATGGGTCAGGCCATCAACCTGCCTATATCGCCGCTCGATTCCGGTCGCCCCATGACCGTTCACCTCTATTTGCTTGCCAATGACGGCATCAACATGAACGCAGCCTACGGCACCGCGCTATTGCTGATGGCGATTATTCTGGCCTTCAACCTGTTTGCGCGTTATCTGTCGCGCAAGCGCCGCTAGTTAAGGAGTCCCATGTCCGTCTATCAGTCCGCTCCCACGCCGGAGCAAGCGGCCATCACGGCCAAGGATTTCAACTTTTGGTACGGTGACTTTCATGCGCTGACGGGGCTCGACCTCAACATCGCCAAAAACGCCATCACCTCGTTTATCGGTCCTTCGGGCTGCGGCAAATCGACGTTTTTACGCTGCATCAACCGTATGAACGACCTTATCGAGGGCACTCGTGTCGAGGGTGCCATGACACTCGACGGCAACGATATCTATGCCGAGGGCGTCGACCCGGTCGACCTTCGTCGCCGCGTGGGCATGATTTTTCAGCAGCCCAACCCGTTTCCCAAATCCATCTACGAGAATGTCGCTTTTGGCCCTCGTCTGCAGGGCGTGACTAGCAAAAGCGACCTCGACGACATCGTGGAAGAATCGCTCAAGCGCGCCAACCTCTGGAAAGAGGTATCCAATCAGCTCAACAAGGATGGTTTGGCGCTCTCGGGCGGTCAACAGCAGCGTCTGTGCATCGCGCGTGTGCTTGCGGTGCAGCCCGATGTCCTTCTGATGGACGAGCCCTGCTCCGCCATCGACCCCACGTCCGTCTCTAAGGTCGAGGATCTGATGGCCGAGCTGGCGCCCGAGATGACGATCATCATCGTCACGCATTCTATGCAGCAGGCGGCTCGTATCAGCGACTACACCGCATTTTTCTTGCAGGAAGTTGCCGGTGAGCCCGCCACGCTCATCGAGTATGGTCAAACCGACGCGATCTTCACCAGCCCGGTGGACTCGCGGACGGAAGACTATATCACCGGCCGCTTTGGCTGATCGGTGCGACTAGTCCCAAGTCGATCGGACCTGGTCCGGTGCGTATTCACTGTGCGGGCGGCATGACCGCACCCAACTGATTGGAGTGAACCATGCGTAAACTGTTTTCCCGTCAGCTCATCGAGGCCCGTCACGAGATGCTGAGCATCTTCGAGGCCGTCGATCTTGCCCTTCACGACGCCGTGAAGGCCTATGTGACCGACGACCGCAAGCTCGCCACCAAGACCAAGAAGCGCACGCTTTCGATTGATGCTCGCTGCGCCAACTTGGAGGCCGTGTGCTACAACCTGATCGCTACGCAGTCGCCGGTCGCCTCCGACTTCCGCTTGCTGCAGACGACCATCTACGTCGACTTTAACCTGCAGCGCATGACCGATAAGGTTCGCCAGATCTGCCGCGCCACGCGTCACATGGTCAAGGCCGACATCTCGCTGCCTCAGGAGCTCGTCGGCACGGTTGAGGCCGAGGCCGAGGCCGTGTACCAGGTGCTGGGCTCGTCGCTGTCCGCGCTCGTCACCAACGACATGTCCATCATCTGCAACCTGGCCGTTGAGGATGAGCCGGTACATGCGGCGTACGAGAAGTTCTTCCGTACCTTTAACCGCATGGACACCGGCGATTTTATGGACGACGACAGCAACTATGACGACCTGCGCCGTGCCATCATGGTTTCGCGCTACCTCGATCGCATTGCCTCGATTTCCATCGATGCCGCCTGCCGTCTGACCTTCCTTTTGACCGGACAGCGTATGACTGCCGGCGATATCGCCTGTACGGATGAGGACGAGCTCGAGAGCATGCGCGTGCCTTCGGGCGAGGGCGTCATTATGAGGCCCGCCGTGGATGCACGCTTTGTTGCCAAGGTGCCCGCTAACGAGGTGAGCGAGGGTCTTCGCTACCTGTTGGATCATCTTGAGGACGAGGATGATGCCGAGGACGACGAGGAGTAGGGTACCCCGTTCGTTGAGAGATTGTAAATACCTAAGGGAGCGCGGCCTTGCGGATGCGGGGCTGCGCTCTTGCGTTAGCATGGGACTACTTGTTGTGCTGTTAGCGGAGGCGATTGGCAATGGATAACTATTTGAATGTAATGCGCGCTCGCCGCGAGCAGATACTCGAGCGTTTCTATGCCGCGCTCGATCGCGCCGGGAGGCCCCGTGATGCCGCGCGTTTGATTGCCGTGTCCAAGACCGTCGGCGTCGATGAGACCATCGCGGCCATCCAGGTGGGATATCGCCATTTTGCCGAGAACCGCCCGCAAGAGCTCGTCCGCAAACTTGCAGGTCTGGCGGATCATCCGGAGCTGCCCGAGGTGCGCTTCGACATGATTGGCAACCTTCAGACCAACAAGATCAACGCGGTGTTGGGCTCGGCCGAGCTGATTCATTCGGTGGGGTCGCTTCATTTGGTGCAGGCGATCTCGAGCCGTGCCATTCGCAAGATCGAAGCTGGCGAGCTCGCCGCCCCCCAGCAGGTGCTGATCGAGGTTAACGTAAGCGGCGAGGAGTCCAAGGGCGGTTTTTCGCCCGATGAGATTCGTGGCGCTGCCGGCGAGCTTGCGGAACTTGAGGGAATTTGTGTGCAGGGCCTTATGACTATGGCCCCTCGGGGGAACAAGGATGTGGCGCGTCGCACCTTTGCCGGGCTGCGAGAGCTGAGGGATGAGTTGGAGGCGGCGCATCCCGATCTGAGGCTGCCCGAGCTTTCTTGCGGCATGAGCGAGGACTTTGAGCCTGCCCTTGAGGAGGGCTCTACGCTCGTTCGCCTGGGCAGGGTAGTATTTAGCCCGGAGTTTGCAGTAAAATAGGGCTCTGAAGTGCGCACTGGTTTACAGAGCGCCTGCACTAAACCGTGAGAGGACACAACCATGGGCTTCCTTGACGAGATTAAAAATAAGATGCACCTGGGCGGCCAGCAGGGTTACGACCAGAGCTATGACCAGGATGACGACTACGGCTACGATGACGGCTACGATGATGGCTATCAGAACAACGGCTACAGCGGTACCTCGGGCGAGGGCTTCTATACCCAGGACGAGCCGAGTAACGGCCTGCTGGGCCAAACGCGCCGCGGTGAGGCCGAGTCGGTCGCCGTGTATACGCGCTCCGGCCAGCTGGTCGGCGATGACTCGCGTCATGCAACGACGTACAATCCGCCGTCGCGTTCTCAGGATAGTGCCGCAGGCGGCTATCGCCCCGGCGCTTACGACACGCCGTCGAGTTATGCCGAGAGCGCCCGCGCTCGTGCCGCGGCACCTGCGCCCGCTTCTGCGCCGAGCGACGCCTCGGCCTATGCAAACAACATCATTAACGCCACGCCGCAGCTGCCTGCCTATGTCCTGCGCCCTGAGAGCTATGACGATGTCGAGACCGTTGTCCGCCGCGTGCGCACCAAGCAGCCCGTTGCGCTGATTTTTGTTGGCGTTCGCACCGAGGTCGCCAAGCGTGTCCTGGACTTTAGCTATGGCTTTGCCTGCGGCCTGGGCGCTACGGTCAAAGAGGTGGGCGATCGCGTGTTTATGGTGCTGCCCGCCGGCTGCGAGGTCAAGGATTCGGACCTTAAGAAGCTGCGCGCCGACGGCTACCTTAAGTAAACCCAAGACGAGGAGATTCTCATCAACATCTACACCATTGTCCAGCTGGTCAACACGCTGTTCAACTTCTACTCCACACTTATTGTGGTCTATTGCTTTATGACGTGGATTCCCATGAAGCAGGGCGGCCTGCTGCAGGATATCGCCGCGGTGCTCGATAGCGTCTGCGGTCCGTGGCTCAACCTGTTTCGTCGGTTTATTCCGCCGATGGGCGGCGTTGATTTTTCGCCGGTCGTTGCGATTATTGCGTTGCAGTTGGTGCAGAGGCTGATTCTGCAGCTTCTTATAGGTATACTCGTATAGTACTGGCTCAGTAACTTACGTCGGGCGCCCGGCGCCAAGGCGATGATAAAGGAGAACTTGTTATGGCTATTACCCCTGCTGACATCCAGGCTCAGACTTTCTCTGAGGCCAAGCGCGGCTATGATCCCGCCGAGGTCGACGTCTTTTTGGAGACGCTGTCCTCCGAGGTTGACGCTATGCTTGCCAAGATTGTCGATCTTAAGGGTCGTCTGACTGCCACCGAGCAGCAGCTTGCCGACACGCAGGCCCAGCTTGCCCAGGCTCAGGACGCTGCCGCTCAGGCCGTTCCCGCCGCTCCTGTGGCCGCTCCCGCACCCGACTTCTCCGCTCAGGAGCGCCAGATCTCCGCTGCGCTGATCGCTGCCCAGCAGACCGCCGAGGGCATCGTCAACGACGCCAACGAGAACGCTGAGCGTATCCGCAACGAAGCCGACGCCAAGGCCCGCGAGGTCATCCGTCAGGCCCTGACCGAGAAGCAGGCCGAGCTCGAGGAGATCGACCGTCTGAAGGCTTCCCGTGAGGAGTTCAAAGCCGAGTACCTCAAGCTCATCCAGCACTTCATGGACGATGCGCAGAATTCCTTCCCGTCCGACCTTATGGCCTCCACGCCGGTCGGTTCTGCGGCTTCTCCTGCAGTGACCGTTCCCGCCGAGCCGCTGCCTGTCGCTGATCCGGTTGTTCCCGTGGCTGACCCCTTCGCCCCGATCGACAACTTTGCCGCTGACGACCTGGACTAACATTCGGCCTACAATTTAGTGCCTAGAAAGGACCCGCAGCTTGCGGGTCCTTTTTTATGACTGTGCAGGGGTGCGCATCATAAAAAACCGAGCCCTGCACATAGTGGCGCAGAGCTCAGCGAACGGGTGAGCGGTAAAAGGTAGGTTTTGAGGTATGTCCTAAAAATCTACTTGAGGAGGAAGTCGGGGAGGGGAATGGTGCGGGCCTCGCGATGCTCGGGATCGGCGATGTGGTCGGCAGGATAGCCACAGACGAGCATGTGATAGGGATAGACGCCCTCGGGCAGGTTGAACTGCTCTTGTGCTACCTCAGGCTTAAAATGGCATACCCAGCACGTTCCCAGGCCCTGCTCGGTGGCCTCCATCATCATCTGATCGCACACTATGGACGTATCGATTTCACTGGAATTCATCTGGTCATACGGGCGCACCCAAGCGTCTTCGGTAACGCTACAAATAAGGAAGATGAGCGGAGCGCCAAAGATAGATCCATCACGAGCAAACCGAGGCTGACAAGCAGCAGCCTTCTCCAGAAGCTCAGGCGTATCCAGCACCATCACACGGGTTGGATGGTTATTACAAGCAGAAGGAGCAATACGCCCAGCCTCAACAATGGCATCCACCACCGACTGCTCCACAGGACGGTCCTCAAACAAACGACAAGAATACCGAGACCGAGCCAGATCCAAATACGACATACAAGCCCTCCAACAATTAAAAATCAAACAAACCCAAAGTAACCCAAAGAGTACCCAAAGCAGCAATCAGCCAAGCGCTCATCAAGGGCCAAAGTGTCCGAACGGGTACCAAAGGTCCCTTCAGCCAAGCCCCCATTGCGCTAAAACTATCAGCCAAAGTTCCAATGGTGGTACGTAAGGCGAAGGCCCGACACCTATTTACTTTCGAACGACTCTGCCGTGCAGCCGGAGTGAGAAAGCAAATAGGTGCCGGGCCTTCGCCGGTGGGATGCGTACCGCTAATTAACTGTTCTTCATGACAATCGAATCCACGACATCAGCCACATTCTCGCAGCAGTCGGCGCAGTACTCCAGGAAAGCGTAGACGTCACGCCAGGCGATGACCTCGAGCGGGTCCTTGCCATTGACGTGCAGGTTGCGCATGGCGTTGATGTAGAGCTCATCGGCCTCGGACTCAATGGTGTTGATCTGGATGACCAGCTCGCGCAGGGTCTTGGACTTGCGGTAATTAGGCAGCTCGACCATAAGGTCCTTCATGGCGCGGCAGGCGTCGGTCACCTTGTGGGCGATGACAATGGCATCGGGGTGGATGCTCTGGATGTTGGTGAAGTAGACGCGCTGCACGACGCCCTCGATACGGTCAAGCACAGTGTCGAGCGAGCAGCTCATCAGGTCCAGATCCTCGCGCTCAAGCGGGGTGATAAAGGCAGTGAGCAGGGCATCCTCGAGCTCATGGTGCTTCTTGTCGGCCGCATGCTCAATCGCATGCATCTCTTCGAGCATGCCGTGGATCTGCGCGGGATCAAAGTTCTCAAAAATCTTGATGAGCAACTCTGCGGCCTGGACAGCAAGGTCGGCGCAGGCGACGTAGTTGTCAAAGTAGAACGAATCGGGTTTCTTTGCCATGAGTGGGTCCTTTCGAGGCGAAGACGGGTGGGCGAGGTATTGCGGTCCGGATGGCCGTTCGGTTTGACTAGATGAACATCATGAACAGCTTGGCCATGACAAAGCTGATGAGTCCGCAGGCGGGGAAGGTGAAGAACCAGGTGAACATCATGTCCTTGACGACACCGAAGTTGATCGCCGAGAGGCGCTTGACGGCACCGACACCCATAATGGCGCAGGTCTTGATGTGCGTGGAGGACACGGGGATGCCGGTGAGCGTGGCAAGCAGCAGGTTTGCGGCGCCCGCCAGGTCGGCGGAGAAGCCCTGGTACTTTTCGAGCTTGACCATGCTCTGACCGACAGACTTGATGATGCGCTCGCCGCCCACGCTGGTGCCGATGCCCATGGTGGCCGAGCACAGCAGCATGATCCAGATGGGGATGCCGGCGTCGCCGACGCTCGTCTGTCCGCTGGCAAAGGCGACACCTAAAAAGAGCACGCCGATAAACTTTTGTCCATCTTGCGCGCCGTGCATAAAGCTCATGGCCGCGGCACTTGCGATCTGAGCATATTTAAAGAAGACATTGGCACGTCGCCTGTTGGCGGCGGCGAAAAGAATCGAGACGAGCTTGCACAGGACCCAGCCCATGACAAAGCCCAGGCCGATGGAGAGCGCCAGGCCGTAGATGACCTTCATCCACTCGTGGACGTTGACGCTGCTCGCGCCGCCGAGGGCGATAGCGGCACCGGTCAGGCCGGCGATAAGGCTGTGGCTTTGCGAGGTGGGGATGCCAAAACGCGACGCTGTGGCGCCGTAGACGACGATGGAGAACAGTGCTGCGCAGAGGCACGCGAGCGCCATGGTGCTGTTTCCGCCAAAGTCGACGATATGTGAGATGGTGTTGGCGACGCTCGCGTTAAAGTGCGTCATGATGAGCACGCCGAGGAAGTTGAATGCGGCGCTCATGAGAATGGCGGCGCGGGCGGGCATGCAGCGCGTAGTGACACAGGTCGCGATGGCGTTGGGCGCGTCGGTCCATCCATTGACGAAGATGGCGCCGAGCGCGAGGATCACGGTGACGGCAAGGACTGGGTTCGACACAATTTGGCCGAGGAAGGCTGAGAACGTTACGTCCATATATGGGCTTTCTCGAAGTTTGCAGGCACGTTACAAAAACATGATAAATCGTATCACCTCCTGCGGGTTTCTTTACCGAGTTCTGATGGGAGAAGTGAATTTTTTGGCACTAACATTGAATATTTGCCCTGTTGACCGCGGGTGTTCTTTTTGCTAGCACGCCATGAGGACACGGGCGCGCACCCCAACATCCCAAAACCACAGTCTGTTCGCTTTACAATATGCAAACATGCGTTCGATAATAGGGGGCATGGAATATCGACAGACAGATGGCAAAACTCGACGCGTGCACAAGCAGTATGTGGACGTCGTGGCCCGCATCCTCGCGGGCGGACAAGTCGTGCCGGTTACCGTCTGCTGGGTCGACGGTCGCTGTTTTACGATCGACGAGATTGTCTCGTCCACCGGTTTTGGCCTAACGGTTCACGGCATTCGTACGGCAACGTATAAGGTTCGTTTTGGTGGGCATGCGACCGAACTGTATCTGGAAGAACAGGCGCGTGAGCGACCGGATGGCTCGCAGGCCCATCTGATGCGTTGGTGGGTGTGGGCATTCGACCGTACGCTCGAGAGTGGGCGCCGCAGGTAAGAGCGCGCGGCATTCGGGTACAATGGCAGGAATCTTGTTACCTACGGCGCTGTCGCGGCGCTTTTGAAAGGACGATATTATGAACGATATCCAGGGTTATCAGAACGGCCCCATTGAGACCGGCGCAAGCCGTGCCAAGGAGATGTCGCCGCGTGCGTACAACCTTGCCATGTCTGCCCTGATCTTTTTGGGCTTTTGCGCCATGGGTGCCGGTGCTTACTTTACGAGCACCATGGCGTTTGCCCGCATGATGATGAGCGGCGCCGCCTTGCCGCTGGTCTTTGGCTCGTTTATTTTGACCATCGTCGGCATGGTCATGATGTCGGCCGCCGCGGGCAAGCAGTCTGTGGGTCTGTCCCTTGTGGGCTACGTAATCTTTGCGAGTACCTTTGGCCTGACCGCGTCGTTTGGCCTTGCCAATTACGACCTGCCCACCATCAACACTGCCTTTATCGCCACGGCCGCCATCACCTTTGTCTTTGGTGCGCTGGGCGTGACCTTCCCCAAGTTCTTCCAGCGTGTGTACGGCATTGGTTTTGGCATCCTGCTTGCCACGATTCTGGTCGAGATCGTGCTGATGTTTATGGGCGTCTCGCAGTCCATCACCGACCTGATCGTGATCGTGGTGTTCGCCGGCTTTATTGGCTACGACACCTATGTGGCCACGACGGTGCCGCCCACGCTGCCCAACGCCGTGCTCATGGCATCCAACCTGTTCGTGGACATCATCAACGTGTTCCTGCGCATCCTGAACATCCTTGGTCGTCGCGACTAGCGCCAAATTGCAGCGGTGCTTGCGCACGTGTAAATCGATGCGGAAGGCGGTCCTTCGGGGCCGTCTTTTTTGTGCGTGGCGGGGTATCATGGATGGAAAAGCCGATAGCGGCAGAGACCGAGAAAGGTGACCACTTATGGCAGACGTTGACAACAGGAACCGTAACCGCAGGCCCAATCGCGCGGGACAGTCCAATCCCAAGCGCGAGGCCCGTGCCAAGGCCGCCGAGCGTCACGTGGTGACTGTGT
>CAJMRR010000010.1 GCA_905215835.1 uncultured bacterium
GAGCCACACCCACCGGTGCCTTACCGGCGGCGGACTGCTCGTCCATATTGCCCTCGCCCGTTATGACCAGGTCGACATCACGCATGCGTTCGTCAAACCCAATCAGATCGAGCACCGTCTCCACGCCCGAGCGTAGCTCCGCACCGAGCGCCAGTAACGCCGCGCCCAAGCCACCGGCAGCACCCGCGCCGGGCACGCCGAGCACCGAGCAAAATGTCCGCGCACCCTCGGGCAGGCGCAACAATCCCTGAGCCCGCACCCCGGTAATTGCCGCATCGAGCAGGCGGCCGTAGCCGACCATCCAGCTGTCGTACTTGCCCAGCGCCTCGGCATCATCCGCCGGCAGACCCTTCTGTCCACCGAACACTGCCAGCGCACCGCGGCGCCCCACGAGTGGGTTCTCGACATCAGAAAGCACCACGACACGCGCGCCGTTCAGCGCCCGAAGCGCTGGCGCCAAATCAACGCTCGCCACGTGTTCAAGGCCCGCAAGACCGGGGGCGACATCGCAGCCCTGATCATCGACCACACGCGCGCCCAGTGCCTGCAGCATACCGGCGCCACCATCGTTGGTGGCGCTGCCGCCCAAGCCAATATAGATAGTCTTTGCCCCGGCACGAACCGCACGGAGCATCAGCTCGCCCACGCCATAGGTTGTAGCAGCCAGCGACGACGACTCCGTGCAAGGCGAATACCCAATACCCGCCGCCTCGGCCATCTCAATTACAGCCGAGTCGCGCTCGTCGTCCACCAGCATCCGGGCAGACACGCGGTCGCCCAAGGGGCCTGCGACATCGCAGGTTGAGAGCTCGCCACCGCATGCGGCGATGGCATCGAGCGTTCCCTCGCCACCATCTGCCAGCGGCAATGCACGCACCTCGGCATCGGGCCAAACGCGGCGCACGCCCTCGGCAACCGTCGCCTCCGCCTGCGCACTCGACACGCTGCCCTTAAAGGAGTCGATCGCCAGCAGCACACGACGGGGCCGGCGGCACGCAGGACCAAAGTCAACCGCCGTGCCAGCATCCTCGCCGGCACCTGCAAGCGCTGCGGCGTGAGCGGCGTGCGCTTCAAGATCGGCACCGCAACCGCAATCAGCGCCGCCCGCTCCGTGCAGACCGCCAAAATAGCTACTCAGCAGCTCGCGGCATTCATCCGCCAGTACGCCGGCGGTCACATTGAACCGATGATTCAGGCGCGAGTCGGCATTCAAATCGTATAGGGATCCCAGCGCGCCCGCCTTGGCATCAGCCGCGCCATACACGCAGCGCCCCACGCGCGCGTTAACCATAAGCCCCGCACACATGCAGCATGGCTCGAGCGTCACGTAGACCGTGCAATCGGAAAGGCGCCAGCGACCGAGCGACCGAGCGGCAGCGCACAGGGCCGCGAACTCTGCATGAGCCGAAGGATCCTGGTCGAGCTCGCGCCGATTGTGCGCCCTCGCGACGATCTCGCCGTCGCGCACCACTACGGCTCCGATGGGCACCTCGCCCACCGCCGCGGCGGCTCGCGCCACCGCCAGCGCCTCGCGCATGAACTTCTCGTCGATTTCGGTGATCGTCATCGTTCGCCTTCCCTGTTGCAAATTCAAAACGATGCTATCATTACGACTCACGGAGAGATGGCAGAGCGGTTGAATGCGGCGGTCTTGAAAACCGTTGAGCGCGAGAGCGTTCCGGGGGTTCGAATCCCCCTCTCTCCGCCACTCCTAGTGATGCACCGGTGTCATAGTCCGCTCAAACAGCGCATCGACCACGTCGGCTATCTCAGGTCGACGCTCAAGATCGTGGCCCGATTCCCACCATATCGTGAAAAGTCGAATAATACCGCCGGCGACAAACTCAGACGTCGTCTCGAGTGACACGGGGGCCAGGGCATCCTCGGCAAGCACGTTCATCACACGCTCGCGGATGGAGCGGGCAATGCGGTCGCAAATAACGTTGGTCAACATGCCCGACATGCTGCTTGCCAAAATGTTATCCATGAGCTGCTCGTGCGCCAGAATCAAATCCATGGCATCGTCCAAAATCGCGTGTCGAAGCGCGCGCACGTCCTCGGCAGACACTGCGCCGGCCTCATCGGGCTGTTTTTGCGGCAAGCCCGACATGAGCTCATCGATATAAAAGGCAAAGTAATCGTTCTTGTCGCGAAAGTGCTTGTAGAACGTCGTGCGGCGAATCATGGCGCGGTCGCACAGCATGGCAACCGTCAGGTCCTCAAACCGATGCTCCTCGAGAAGCTCGGTGAAGGCATCGAACAGGGAGCGGTAGGTTTTCTTAATGCGAAGGTCCACTGGTATCGCCATCCTCAGGGCAAAGACAACACTCGTCAATCTGTCGCATATCTTACACCTGTACCTCGCGCGCTTTGCCCCGGTGCCGGCCCCGCCGAAAACACAACGCTTACCGGAAAGTTCGGCACGGCAAAACGTTGCGGGTATACTAGTAGCGTTATACCAACGGCAGCTGGCGCATGCCGCCGCGGCCATTCGAAACGGAGACATCATGATTACCGTCATCATCGGCATCGTTGTTGTCATTGTGATTGTCTGCGCCATCGCCGGCATCTACAACAACATGGTCACCAAGCGTAACCGCATCGATAACGCCTGGCAGAACATCGATACGCAGCTGCAGCGCCGCAACGACCTGATCCCCAACCTGGTCGAGACCGTCAAGGGCTACGCCAAGCACGAGCAGGAGACGCTCTCCGCCGTGATCAGCGCGCGTAACATCGCCGTCAAGGCAACCACGCCCGAGGCCAAGATGGAAGCCGACAACGTGCTGACCGGTGCGCTGCGCCAGCTCTTCGCCGTAGCCGAGGCCTATCCCGATCTTAAGGCAAACACCAACTTTACGCAGCTGCAGGCATCGCTCGAGGATACCGAAAACAAGATTAGCTATGCACGCCAGAGCTACAACGACTGCGTGCTCAGCTACAACAACGCCATTCAGACGTTCCCGGCTGTCATCTTTGCTGGCATCTTCCAGTTTAAGGAGCGCCAGGGCTTCGAGGCCGCCGAAGCAGCCCGCCAGGCCCCGACCGTCAAGTTCTAGTAGTTTGGCAGCGCATCCTTAATCGGCCAAATGCATAAACCGCCCCGTCGAATGCATACTTCGACGGGGCGGTTTCCTTTTTCGCGAAGGTCCCCCTCTAAGCGCCGTGCATTTTTAGGAGTATTCAACATAACCAAGAGCTTCGGGCGCCACGATAAATGCCAAAGACCGCGAATATCCCTGCAAATCAAACGCTGTCAGCCCATAACCCCGCCCATCATCCGTAGAAAACATCGAGAAATCCCGATTTTTTGCCCGAGGTCGGTATGCAGGGGCCTTCGATTGCAGAATACTCGCAAAGATGCACGTCGCCACCGCCCCCACATGGCGCGAAGCAAAACAAAAGGGCGACCCTCCTTTCCGGCGCACTCCGCAGGACGCAAGAAGCCCTCGCCGCACGAAGTGCGCAGCGAGGGCTTCTTGCATGTCCGAGGACGCGCCGGGAGGGAACTTGCTCTCTGCCCGGATAGGTAAGACAAATTACGCGACGGTGTAAACCCAGTTGTGCTTGTCCTCGACAGCACCAGACTGGATGCCGGTCAGGGTCTCGCGGAGCTTCTTCATCACAGGGCCGATCTCGGTGTAGCCAGCCGGGAAGGTCACGGTCTCGTCGGCGCCGTAAACCTTGTTGTCGATCTCGCCAACCGGGGAGATGACGGCAGCGGTGCCGCACAGGCCGCACTCGACAAAGGTACCGGCCTTGACCTCGGCCCACTCGACGGGGCGCTGATCGACGGTCATACCCAGGTCCTGAGCGACCTGAACGAGCGAACGACGGGTGATGGAGGGCAGGATGGAGTCGGTGTGCGACTGCGGAACGACGAGCGTGCCATCCTCTTTCACGAACAGGACGTTGGCGCCACCGGTCTCCTCGACATAGGTGCGGGACTCGGAGTCGAGATACAGGTTCTCGGCATAGCCCTCGCGATGAGCCTCCATCGTGGGCTTGAGGGACATGGCGTAGTTCAGGCCGGCCTTGATGTTGCCGGTGCCGTGAGGTGCCGCACGGTCATACTCGGAAACGCGCAGCTTGACGGGCTTGAGGCCACCCTTAAAGTACGGACCGACCGGGGTCACGAGAATACGGAACGTGTACTCAGGAGCGGGAGCCACGCCGATCACGTCACCGGAGCCGATCATAAACGGACGCACGTACAGGGTCGCGCCGGAACCGAAGGGCGGAACCCAGGCGGCGTTGGCAGAAACGACCTGCTTGACGGCCTCAACGAACTTGTCCTTGGGGAACGGGGGCATCTCGAGGCGCTGGGCAGAGTTGTACATACGCTCGGCGTTCATGTCGGGACGGAAGCAGACGATGCTGCCGTCCTCGGCGGTGTAAGCCTTCAGGCCCTCAAAGACCTCCTGGCAGTAATGGAAGATGCCGCCGCACTCGGAGACGTGCAGGGTGTGGTCGGTGGTCAGGCCGCCCTCGTCCCACTCTCCATCCTTCCAATGGGCCTCGTAGCTGTAATCGGTCTTCATGTAGCCAAAGCCGAGGCTACCCCAATCGATATCCTTCTTCTCGACAGTCATATGTCGCTCCTTACATACACAGTTGCAAACTCGCGAACCCGCACGCAAGGACCGAGGCCGACCGCGTCGCAACGTCGCACGCCCGGAGCGTAGAGCCGGACGGGACACGCAAACAGCATCAAAGCCGATGGCACGTCGATTCGCATGCACGAGATTGTACTCCGCACGCGCGTCGGATAAAACGTTTTTCTTTAACTAACTAAAGTATTTTCATTTGACCGAAGCTAAAGAGGCCCGCCACCGTAAGCGGTGACGGGCCTCAACTGTACGGTCTGCGCGCTGGCTCGAGCTAGGCGTTCTATTTACCCAGCTTAGCCTTAACCAGACCGACCACGGTCGGGATGATCGACACGGCAACGATGCCGATAATCAGCAGCTCAAAGTGCTCCTGCACAAAGGGAATGCCGCCAAAGAAGTAGCCCAGCAGCGTAAAGACCGTCGACCAGGTAATGCCGCCCAGCACGTTAAAGACGACAAAGTTGCGCCAGTGCATGCCGCCCATGCCAGCGATAAAGGGCACAAAGGTGCGGATAAACGGGAAGAAGCGACCCAGGAAGATGGCCAGGTGACCCCACTTGTCCAAGAAGTCCTCGGACTTTTTGATGCGCTCGGGCGTCATGGCCTTGACCTTGCCCGAAGCGATGATCTTGCGGCCAAAGAAGTGACCGATCATAAAGTTGCACTGATCGCCCAAAATGGCAGCGGCCCATGCGGTGGCCAGAAGCGCCACGATGTTAAAGCCGCCGTTGTGGGCAAAGAAACCCGAGGCGAACAGCAGCGAATCACCGGGAAGGAACGGGAAGAACACCACGCCCGTCTCGATAAAGATGATCAGGAACACGCAGCCGTAGGCCATAAGCGGGCCGGCGGCGATCCAGCTGGCGATCGCGGTGCGCGGGTCCTTAAGCAGCTCGGCAATAAAATTGATGAAACCCATGAAGTAAAACCTCTCAGTTGTGGGCGCGGATACGTCCAAGTTGACCAGTATACGGTTGCGGTGCCCCCTCGTGCGCAACCCCACAAAAGCATGACTCCATTACCAGCAAGTTTGCATAACTGACACTTGTAGCGCAATGCCGCCAAGATTGTCCTTCCTAATCCCTAGCGAATCGCTATACTTTATTGAATCGCATTGCCATGGCGCTAAGGGAGGGCGGCCGGTGAGCTTTATCAATACCATTCGCGAGGACATCAAGACCGTCCAAGCGCAGGACCCCGCCGCGCAAAACGGTCTGGTCATCTTCCTTTCCTATCCTGGCCTGCACGCCAAGTGGAACCACGTGCCCGAGCACTGGCTGTGGGAGCATGGACATCGCTCGCTCGCCCGCGTGCTCTCGCAAATCACCCGTCATATCACCGGCGTCGAGATTCATCCCGCCGCACAGATCGGCAAGCACTTCTTTATCGACCACGCCATGGGCGTCGTCATCGGCGAGACCACCATTGTGGGCGACAACTGCGTGCTCTATCAGGGCGTCACGCTCGGCGGCACCGGCAACGAGACCGGCAAACGCCACCCAACGCTCGGCAATAACGTCACCGTGGGCACGGGCGCCAAGGTGCTCGGCAACATCCGCATCGGCAACAACGTCAAGATCGGCGGCAACTCGGTCGTCGTCAAAGACGTGCCCGACAACTGCACCGTCGTGGGCGTGCCGGGACGCATCATCAAGCGCAACGGCTGCCGTGTGTTCGAGGAGAGTTTCGACGCCAAGCAGCATCGCGAGTACATGCCCGATGACGCCGCCGAGCAGAGTGCCCTCAACCGCCAGGGCATCACCGAGAACGCCCGCCGCGTCAAGGAACTCGAGCGAGAGGTGGCCGAGCTCAAAGCCCTCGTCGCAAAGCTCGTGGACGAACGCTAGGAACGCAAGCGGCACAAAACGACATCGGCATCAACGCAAGAAGGCGCGCCAGGGAATTCATCCCCGGCGCGCCTTTCTTTTTGATGTGACATGCGGGACTGTCCCTTTGTCACATTATGCGAACTGACTCAGATAGAGGTCGGCATAGGCACCCTCGGCAGCCAGCAGCTCCTTATGCGTGCCCTGCTCGATAATGTTGCCGTGATCCATGACCAAGATCAGGTCGGCGTCCACGATCGTCGACAGGCGGTGCGCGATCACAAAGCTCGTGCGCCCGCGCATGAGCGCGTCCATGGCACGACCGATGGCAAGCTCGGTACGCGTATCCACGCTTGAGGTCGCCTCGTCCAGGATGAGAATCGCCGGGTTATTGAGCAGCACGCGTGCGATGGTCAGCAGCTGACGCTGGCCCTGGCTGATGCTCTCGGCATCGTTGGCCACGCGCGTGTCGTAGCCCTGCGGCATGGTGCGCACAAAGAAGTCGACCTGCGCGGCACGAGCGGCCGCGACAATCTCCTCGCGCGTCGCCTCGGGGCAGCCGTAGGCGATGTTTTCGGCAATCGTGCCATCGAATAGCCAGGCGTCCTGCAGCACCATGCCAAACTGCTGACGTAGCTCGCCGCGATCCATGCGGCTCGTATCCACGCCGTCGAGCGTAATACGCCCGCCGTCAATCTCGTAGAAGCGCATGAGCAGGTTGATGAGCGTCGTCTTGCCTGCGCCCGTGGTTCCCACCACGGCAATCTTCTGGCCCGGCTCGGCAGTAAACGACACGTCGCGCATAAGCGGCTTGTCGGGCGAATAACCAAAGCGCACATGCTCAAAGGAGACACGGCCCTCGACCTTGCCCGGCAGCTTGGCGGCCTCGCCCGACTGCGGATCGGCCTCCATCTCGGGTTCATCGAGCAGGTCGAACACGCGCTCTGCACTCGCCAGCGCGCTCTGCAGCGAGTTGAAGGTAAACGACAACTGCGTCATGGGCTCGGACGCCTCGTAGATAAACTGGAAGAACGCCTGGAACACGCCGACGGTCATGTGGCCGGCAACCAGCATACTGCAGCCCACAATCGCAATCACGATCTGTGCCAGGCGGCCGATAAAGCGCACCGCGGGGCCGACGGCGTTAATCATAAAGTCGGCCTTGGCACTCACGCGTGCCAGCTCGCCCGAGGCCTGGTGCACCTCGGCAGAACTTTGGCGCTCGCGGTTAAACGCGCGAATCACCAGACGGCCCGAGTAGCCTTCCTCGACCGCACTCGTAATCTTGGACACCCACTCTTGGCGCTCACCGGTTACGTCATGCGTGCGGCGCGAGACCACCTTGGTCACCAGCAGCGACAACGCCGTAAAGAACAAAAAGACGAGCGTGAGCGGCACGCTAAACACGAACATCACGCTCACGGCGCCCACCACGGTACCGATCGACACCAGAAGCTGCAGCAAGCCGCGCTGCATGCTCTCGGACATCTTGTCCAAGTCGTTGGTCGCACGGCTGACGACCTCACCGGGACGATGCGCGTCAAAAAAGGCAAGCGGCAGACGGTTGAGCTTTTGTGCGATGCGGTTGCGTAGGCACAGGTTGAGGCGTTCGGCAACGCTCGACATCAAAAAGCTCTGGAGCGCGTAGAACGAGGCAGCGGCCGTCCAGATCATAAAGTAGATGAAGATGGTCCTGCCGCAGTTCTCCCAGGTGATGTTGAAGGTGGTGTCGTTGGCAAACGCCACCTGAATGTGGCTCCACAGCTCATCGATCACGCGGGCGCTATATGCCGGCGCAGCAGTGTTAAAGATGGCATAGAACACAATGCTCGCGAACACGATATAGAAGCGCCAATGGTCGCCGGCAGCCTCGCTCCACAGGCGGCGCACCGTCGCCCAGGTATCTCGAGGCGTCTCGTCCTCGTCTTCATCGTCCACGTCGCGCATACGCTCTGCCTCGGCGCGGGCGCGCTCGTCCTCGGCACGTTCGTTTTCCTCGTAGAGCGCTTGGCGGCGAGCCTCGCGCTCGGCTGCAGCCTTGGCGGCGTCATCCAGCTCGGGTGCCACGGCAGCCGTTTCCTCGACCAGTCCCGCGGCAGCGGCGTCATCAACGCCGCCCTGCTTCTTGAGCTCCTCGGTCATGCTACTCACCTCCCTTCATCTGCGATTCCGCGATGGCGCGGTACACCTCGCAGGTTTCCATAAGCTCGCTATGCGTGCCCAAGCCCACAACCTCGCCATCCTTGAGCACGACGATCTGGTCGGCGTGCAAGATCGTCGAGATGCGCTGCGCGATGATGAGCACCGCAGCGTCACGCGTCTCGTCTTGCAACGCATGACGCAGGGCGGCATCGGTCTTAAAGTCCAGGGCCGAAAAACTGTCATCGAAGATATATAGATCGGCATGCTTCATGAGCGCACGGGCGATTGCCAAACGCTGGCGCTGGCCGCCCGAAAAGTTCGTACCGCCCTGCGCCACCGGGGTATCGAGCCCCTGCGGTTGGTCGAGTACAAAGGTGCTCTGGGCAACCTCAAGCGCGTGAAGCATGTCGCCCTCGGTCGCGCCTTCGTTACCAAAGCGAAGGTTGCTCGCCACCGTGCCCGAGAACAGCCACGCCTTCTGCGGCACATAGGCAATGCGCCCGCGGATTTCGTCTTGCGTAAGCTCGCGCAGGTCCACACCATTCAGGCGAATGGAGCCCTTGGTGGCATCGTGGAAGCGCAGCAGAAGCTTTGCCACCGTCGATTTGCCCGAGCCTGTCGAGCCAACGATCGCAGTCGTCTGACCGCGACGGCAGGCAAAGCTCAGGTCGCACAGGGTGTCCTCGTCGGCATCGTCAAAGCGAAACGACATGTGGTCGAACACGGCCACCGCATCGGCTTCGTCTTGGGGCTCGCGCGCCCCGTCATCCAGCGTGCGCTCGCCATCGACGATGCTCGGCTCAATCTCCAACACCTGCTGCGCACGGTTCAGGCACGCGGCAGCACGCGGAAGCGTCAGCACCACCATCTGCGCCATCATCACAAAGAACAGGATCAGAATTGCATACTCCAGCACCGCCGAGATACTCGCAATCTGCATGGCGTGGGCGCCTACGCGGTTGCCGCCCACCCACAGCACCGCCACCTCGGCGATGTTCATCAAAAAGAAGCTGGAGCTGTCGAGGCCCACAAACAGGTGGTTGACTTTGATGGCGTTGGCGGCGTATTCGCTAAACACCTCGTCCAGGCGCCGCTCCTCGTGACGCTCCTTGTTAAACGCACGGATGACGCGCACGCCCACGATGTTTTCGCGCAGCACCACGTTCATGCGGTCGATAAAGCTCTGCAAGCGCATAAAGATCGGCGCGGCGTTAGCCACCGTAAAGACCGCCGCTACGAGCACGATCGCAACGACTACGCCCAGAAGCGTGCCCATGGCGGGATCGATAAACCAGGCGAAGATGATGCCCGCCACAGCCAAAAACGGCACGGGCAGCACCAGCTGAATCGTCTGCAGAATCGCCTGCTGAATCACGTTGATGTCGTTGAGCGAGCGCGTGATCATCGATCCGGTGCCAAAGCGCTCAAAATCGCTGGCCGCGAGCTCGAGCGATTTGTCGTACACGGCATTGCGGATATCGCAAGCCACGTTGGCGGCCAGGCGCGCCGAAAGATAGCAGCCCAGCACCGTGCCGCCGCTAGCCATGCTGGTCGCGATAAACATGTATAGGCCGTTGCGTAAAATGTAGTCGACATCGCCCGTGGTAATACCGGTGTTGACCATGTTCGCCAGCATCGTGGGAACCAACAGCGTACCGACGTTATCCACCAGCAGCACCAGCAGTGTCACTGCGACAAGCCCTCGATATGGCTTTAGAAACCTCATTAACAGTCGCACGACTCCCCCTCACGTCGATCTTGCATCTGGCTTGCGGCTGCCACCTGCTGTTTAAATGTCTCGCACTCATCGCCGAGTACCTGAGAGAATTTGCCGATCAAGCGCATAATCTCGCGCTGCTCACATGGCTCAAGCGCGCCAAAGGCTCGCTGCTCGGCCTTGAGTGCCGGCAGCGCATAACGCTCGGCAAATCGCCTGCCCTCTTCGGTCAGGCTCACAACCTTGTTCTTACGACTGCCTTCGGCAAACTCCAACGTTGCGAAGCCCCGCGCCGTCAAGGTTTTAATTGCCGAGTTGATGGTCTGCTTGCTGTAGAACCATTCGCTTGTCAGACGGCTTACGGCAATACTGCCGCCCGCCGTGCTGGTATCGACGAGCATCCAATAGGCGCAGTCCGAAAGGCCGCAGGCGCGCGAGAACTCCGAATAGATATGGTCGAGTCCATTGAGCAACCGATCGAAGTCGACCAGCGTAACCGCACTATTCATCTATCCCACCATTCAATTGTCCGATTTTTGACCAATTATGTGTCTCTAGATTAGTCCGAGTTTTGACTATCGTCAACAGGCTCTCCGCAAATGCGTGCATTTTTATGGCCTATAGGCAGAAAAAGACCGCCGGCGCGGGGGTGGCGCCAGCGGTCACGTGAAAATCGGGTTTTATTGCCTGTTAAGCGGCAACGGCCTCATAGACCGTAGCGCCCGAGAAGCTGTCATGCAGGCTCTTGCCGGCAATCCACGGCAGCTCGACGACCTCGCAGACCGTGTTGACCAGCTCGGAGCAGTCAGTAAAGTGGCCCTTGTCGTTGAGGGCCTCGCAATCCTGAACACGCCAATAGCCATCGGTGTGCGTGATGTAGTACTCGTGATCGTTGATCGACACGAAAGCGCGCGTCTTGGAACGCAGCAGCTTCAGAAATCCTTCGAAATCGGTCTCGACGACATCTCCAGCCTGGAACATGATGTTACCTCCTGGCCCGGCGCCACCATGGCGCGTTGATAAACGTTGGTGCTCCTTTAGTAAAACCTTTATCAGAGGTTATGCGTTCGTCATTTAGGCAAGTGGTAAAAAACCGCAGGGTAGACGGGATAAAACGTTTAACCATCCCATTTGTTTGTCACATTCTGAAGGTACTTTTATGCAAACCCACCTTCCCAATTGGAATCCATCCTTTTGGCCGGGCAATTGACCGTCTATCGTTTGAGCCCGACGGGTATGAACGTGGCATCTGCAACGCCACCGCAAGGAGACACCATGGAGACCATCGAAGCGCTCATTCACCGCCGCAGCTGCCGCAACTACAGCGATCGTCCCGTCGAGGCCGAAAAGCTTGCACGTATTATCGAAGCCGGCCAATATGCACCGAGCGGCATGGGCCGCCAACCGGTGACGTTTGTCGCCGTCACCGACCCCGCGACCGTCGAGCGTCTCTCACAGCTCAACGCCCAGGTCATGGGCAGCAACAGCGACCCCTTCTATGGCGCCAAGACCGTTGTGGTGGTGCTGGTTGACCGCAGCGTGCCCACACATCTGGAAGACGGCTCGCTCGCCATGGGCAACCTGCTCAACGCCGCCTATGCACTGGGTGTCGATTCGTGCTGGATTCACCGCGCGCATGAGGTCTTTGACTCGCCCGAGGGCCTGGAGCTGCTGGCCAGCTGGGGCCTGCCCGCCGACGGCAGCCTGCGCGGTGTCGGTAACTGCATTCTTGGCTACGCCGAGGACACGCTACCCGAGCCCAAACCCCGCCGCGACAACGTGGTATACGTCAAGTAGCGCAGGAGTGTCCCAAACTGCCGGCAGAAAAGGAACGTCCCCTTCTGCCGGCAAGCTATGTTGATATTTGAGTTGTCGTCGTTTCGTTCGTCTGGGCCGTTTCGGCGTCGTCGCCTTGCTTGTCTTCGTCCTTTTGCGCATCGGCGATGGTGGAGGCCGCCGCAACGATACCGCGCTGGGGTGCGACGCCCGTCTGGGTCTGAGCGCCCTCGACAACTTCTGTACCCACATGCGCGAGTTCGGGCGATTTAAACACTGCGTCCAAGTTGGCGCCACCGCCGGCGTAGCCAAGCGCGGCGAGTGCGATGACGATCACTGCAACGACGGCCACGATCGGCACATAACGATGCCAGCCGGCGGGATTGAGCCCGCTGCGGCGAGCCGCCCCGCGGCTGATGTAGCCGAGCGTTCCGTCGTGCTTGAGCTTTGAGCCCACCACGCGTTTGCGGCCCCACAGCGAGGACTCTGCCTGCATTGCCAAGCGGGCGCTTGCCGAAGGATAGCCGTATTTAGTGCGCTTGAACGAGCCATCAAACCCCGAGGCGTGTTTGCCCCACGTCACCGATGTCGTGCGTCGGTTGACCGGCGCGGCACTCCGCCTTCTGCGGCTCGGTTTTGAAGTCTCAGCCATATGCCCTCGCACGCCGTAACCAAATCGAAACAATAACGCTTTGGACTGTAGCACACGCGTCGCGCGCGGTCACGGGCGCCTCGCTCAACGGTCATCGTCCTTCAGCAAGCGCCACAGAGTTGTACGGCTTATGCCCAGCACCTCCGCCGCACGGGTTCGGTTGCCGTGGAGATGGTCTACAACCAGATGCGCGATATCTCGCTCGGTATCGGCCAGCGGTCGCAGGATATACAGGTCACTTTCGAGCGTCGGGGCGCCAAAGGTTGCGGTCTTAATCACGTCCTCTTGAGCGAGCACTTCCTCCGCCACAGCGCGGTCCACCGTGCCCGCCCCCACCAATATATACAGTCGTTCCGAGACCTCGCGGAGCTGCAGATAGTTGCGCGGCCAGCGGTAAGCATCGAGCGTCTTCGTCGCCGCGGCAGACAGCGCGGGCGTTGCCGTCCCAAATGCATCAGCGAGATATTCCAAATAGCGCGCAACCTTCGTCGACGCGGCTCCCTGCTCGGCGATTGCCGGCGCCACGCTCACCGCACAGGCGAAGCGCTCGGTCACAAAGGCGGCTTGATCACTTTCGCTGCCGCCCGGCATGTCATTCGCCGTCAGCACCACATGGCAGCGCGTCGCCAACGCGGTGTCGGCCATCGTGGAGACCAGCTCGCGGAGGCGCTGGGGGCCAACCGCGTTCCAGCCCTCAATGCAAAGGGTCAGCCCTGTTTGGAACAACGGCGATTCGGCGCTTTTGAGCACGTAGCGCCAACCGCGCTCGGTAAGCTCATCGAGCGCAACGGAAACAAAGGGCTGATCGGCAAAAGGACCGTCCAGATAGAGGCGCTTGGCGATCTCGACCTGACCCGCTCCCAGCTCGCCCTCGAGCATAAGGGGCACCCCGCGCGCATAGCTCTCGGCAACCGGTGCAGCTACCGCAGCGGCACCCTCAACGATGCCGTACGCGCTCGATTCGTAGCGGGCCTCAACCTCGTCGGCGTTGAGCCACTCGATGCCCGCATGCGCCGCGGCGCCGCGCACCTCGCGGACCACGACGACCCAAAGCCCCCCGCCCTCTTTGTCGGTGGGGCGAACGGTCAGGCTCAGGCGCGTACCCTCACGCCCCATAACCAGACGCGCGCCGTCTCCTATACGGTCGAGACGCTCAGCGACAAAAGCCGCCACATCCCGCTCAAGCGCCGCGCCATTCATGGTAGAGATCGCGACGTCCCCACGCGCATCGATTGCCAATGCCGAGGCCCCGGCAGCAGCTAGGGCATCGGTCAAGATGTTCAGCTTGGCATCGCTATCCATGATTTGCCCCTGTCCGCAGCGACGTGCAACCGCCGACGGTCGCACGACCGAGTGTTTCAAAATTGAACGATATTGCTCACCAAACACTATAGGGCAGAAAGCGTCATCCTGCGAGTATAGGTGTTGCCCCGCATCGCCATCCTGGCGGGGCGATAAGAGCTCTTCGGGACTTATAAACCTGCGGACAAGCCATACCCGCAAGAGCTCCTATCGCTCCACTGCAGGCTTGCGCTCACCAGCAACCAACACGCAGCACGCAAACAAGCTACTTCTCTACCAGATTCCCAGCACGTGCTGCATTCCCAAACTCATGCACGCAATGCCAATCCAGCAGCAAAAACCCAGCGCGATGGGCTTGCCGCCCTTTTTGACCAGCTCGACGATATCGGTATTAAAACCAATAGCCGCCATGGCCATCACAATAAAGAATTTCGACAGCTCCTTGATGGGCGCCGTAAAAGACGCGGGAAGCTGAAGCACCGTGGTGATTACGCTCGCCAGCACAAAGAACAGCACAAACATGGGAAACGCGCGCTTAAGCGAGAACGTGCTTTTGGCGTCGCCGCCGGCCTTGCGCGCCAGATGCATCTGCCAGCATGCGAGGACCAACGTGATGGGGATAATGGCCAGCGTTCTGGTGAGCTTGACCACCGTGGCGCTCTCGAGCACATTGGCGCCGGGATGCATGCTGTCCCAGGCGCTCGCCGCAGCCGTTACGGACGAGGTGTCGTTGATGGCGGTGCCGGCAAACAGGCCAAAGCCCTCGTTGGTCAGCCCGAGCATACCGCCGAGCGTTGGAAACACGAGCGCCGCGATAACGTTAAACAGGAAGATGACCGAAATGGCCTGGGCAATCTCGCGATCGTCGGCATCGATGACGGGTGCGGTCGCGGCGATAGCAGAACCGCCGCAAATCGACGAACCCACACCCACAAGCGTCGCGATCTTGCCCGGCACGTTCATAACGTGGCAGAGCACAAAGGCGATGACAAGCGAGGTCGAGATTGTCGCCACGATAATCGGCAGCGACTGGGCGCCCTTAGACAGAATCTGGGAGAGGTTCATGCCAAAGCCAAGCAGGATAACCGCGTACTGCAAGACTTTTTTGGACGTATAGGTAACGCCGGCGGCGAGCTGTTCGCGACGATTCTTGGGAAAGACGAGCGCCAGGACCATGCCAAAGAGGATGGCAAATACCGGACCGCCGACCACTTCAATTTGTTTGCCGAGCAACGTCGCGGGAATGGCGATGATCAGGCAGAACAAGACGCCTTTCCAGCGCTCGCGTACGAAATTTGCCAGTTGCATATGGGATTCCTTCTTTCTATTTCACGTTTGCGACGGCTTATGATACGGCAACATTGAGCGCAGCCTTGCGCAAACACAGACTAAGATGCCGCAATAGTTCTCAGGCAACAGCCGAATTACCCACCGCGGAGAGCTGATTCGCGGCATAATTAACAACTGACATATGAGTTTGATAGAACAGTTGCGAGGCGCTATGGAAGAATCGATGCACGTCGGCGAGCAGGAAACGAGCCTACAGGACCAGTCCTACCACACCATTCGACGCAAAATCGTCTACCTGGACTACAAGCCGGGCGAAAAGCTGGGCGTCAAGCAACTTTGCGACGACCTGGATATGGGTCGCACGCCCGTGCGCGAGGCTTTGGTTCGCTTGGCGCAGGAAGGCCTGGTGCGCACCGTGCCCCAGAGCGGCACCTACGTCTCACCCATCAACCTCACCCTTGCCGAGAGTGCCTGCTACATCCGCGAACATCTGGAAAAGCAGGTGATCGTGGAGTGCTGTGCGCGCGCCACGTCGGCCGGCATCGAGCAGCTCGACCGCGCCATCGCGCTGCAGGAAAAGGCCATGGCCGAAGAGGATCGCATCGGCTTCTTTTTGAGCGACAACCTCATGCATCACATGATTTTTAGCATCGCATGTCGCAGCACCGTGTGGTCGTGGCTCGAAGAGACCAATGCCGACTTGGAGCGCTTCCGCTGGCTGCGCGCTGCCACGCAGGTTCTCGACAATCAGGACATCGTGAACGAACACAAGCAGATTCGCCGCGCTATCGCCGGTCGCGACCCCATCGAAGCGAGCTTTTTGGTTAGCAAGCACCTGCATATGATGTTCCGCAACCAGACCGAGGTTCTGGACCAGTTCCCCGAGTACTTCGAGACCAGCAAGCTCCGCTAACCTGCCAAAAAGGGACAGGTTCATTTTGGCAGGTTTTATCTGGGCAAATGCAAAAAAGGCCCGGCTCCGTCTTGATGCGGAGCCGGGCCTTAGTCGCTAGGACGGCGGAATATTAGTTATTCCACGGTCACGCTCTTGGCCAGGTTACGGGGCTGGTCGACGTCGCAGCCGCGCAGGATGGCGACCTCGCGGGCGAGCAGCTGCAGCGGGACGCTCGCCGTGATGGGGCTGAACACGTCGCGGACTGCCGGCACGCGGATGATGCAGTCGGCGATCTTGTTGATCTCCTCGTCGCCCTCGGTGGCAACGACGATAACCTTGGCGCCGCGCGCCTTGCACTCCATAAGGTTCGACACGGTCTTGTCGTAGGTGGCACTCTTGGTGGCCACGGCGATGACAGGGAAGCCCGGGTCGATCAGCGCGATGGGGCCGTGCTTCATCTCGCCGGCGGCGTAGGCCTCGGCGTGCAGGTAGCTGACCTCCTTGAGCTTGAGCGCACCCTCGTAGGAAATAGCGGCACCCATGCCGCGACCCACGAACAGCGCCGACTGCGCATCCTTGCACAGCAGGGCGGCCTCATGAACGGCCTCGGTTTGGGTATCCAAAATCCACTGGATCTGCTCGGCCGTATCGGAAAGCTCGCGGAACAGCATGCGTGCCTGCTTGGTGGTCAAGCGGTACTTGACCTGCGCCAGCAGCAGGGCCAAAAGCGTAAGGCTCACGACCTGGCCGATGAAGCTCTTGGTCGAGGCGACCGCGATCTCCTTGTTGGCCTTGGTGTAGATGACGCCATCGCTCTCACGCGCCACGGGGCTGCCCACCACGTTGGTGATGCCGAAGACCTTGGCACCCTTGATGCGCGCGTCGCGGATGGCGGCGAGAGTGTCAGCCGTCTCGCCCGACTGGGACACGGCAACGACAAGCGTCGTCGGCGTAATGATGGGATTGCGATAACGGAACTCGCTGGCCGCCTCAACCTCAGTGGGGATGCGAGCCCAGCCCTCAATGAGATTCTTGGCGATCAGGCCGGCGTGATAGCTGGTGCCGCAGGCGATTACGTAGACGCGGTCGATGTCGTTGAGCTCCTCGAGCGAAAGGCCCAGCTCGTCGATGTCGAGCTCGCCGGCCGGCGTCATACGACCGACCAGCGTGTCGCGCACGACGCGCGGCTGCTCGTGGATTTCCTTGAGCATAAAGTCGGGATAACCGCCCTTTTCTGCCATGTCCAGGTCCCAGTCGATGTGGGTGACCTTGGGCTCGATAACGTTGCCGGCCTCGTCGGTGTACTCGACGCCTGCGGGCGTGAGCTTGGCAAACTGACCGTCCTCGAGCACCACGACATCGCGGGTGGCGTCGATGAGCGCGATGACATCGGAAGCAACATAGGAGCCGGTCTCGCCCACGCCGACCACGATCGGGGAATCCTTGCGGGCCACGGCGATCACGCCGGGCTCGTCAGCGCACACGGCGGCCAGACCATAGGCACCGACCACGTGGGTGCAAGCCTCGCGCACGGAGGCCATCAGGTCGTGCGTCTCGGCATGAGCCTCTTCGATCAGATGCGCGAAGACCTCGGTATCGGTCTCGCTCTTAAAGTGGTGGCCGCGACCATCCAGCTCTTCGCGCAGCTCGGCGAAGTTCTCGATGATGCCGTTGTGGACGATGGCGATACGACCGTCGCAGCTGGTGTGGGGGTGAGCGTTAACGACCGAGGGCTTGCCGTGGGTGGCCCAACGGGTGTGACCGATACCGCAGGTAGCGTCGCTGTCGATGTTGGAAAGCTCGCTCTCCAGGCCCGCGACCTTGCCCACGCGGCGGATGACGTCGAGGTGCGCCGCGGCGCCCTCGCCCACCTCGAGCGCGACGCCCGAGGAGTCATAGCCACGATACTCCATACGCTTGAGGCCCGTAACCAGGATGTTCTTTGCAATATCAGAGCCGGTGTAGCCGACAATTCCGCACATAGGATAAATCCCTTCGTTCGCGTGACTGCAAGACGTCCACGCACAAGGGGCGCTGAGACGTATAACGTTCGAGTATTGTACTCACGCAAGCACAAGCTGATATACCAGAAGTGGTATCTCAACTTAGATACCACCCGATGCACACACGTCCAGCCGGTCCAAACCACCACAAAGATGCCTGTCCCCTTCGTGGTGGTCGCGCTGGCAACGGCGTTTCCCCAGATAAAACCTGCCAAAATAAACCTGTCCCTTTTGGGTAGGTTTGGGATGCTACAATCTGGCTTGTACTTGAAACGCATCAAAGGGGCCGCTATGGCAAAGGTAAAAATCAGCGACGTCGCGCGCGAGGCCGGGGTTTCACTGGGCACGGTTTCCAACGCGCTCAACCACCCCGAAAAGTTGCGTCCCGAGACCCTCAAGCTCATTAACGAAACCATCAATCGCCTTGGCTACCTGCCCAACCAAAGCGCCCGTCAGCTCGCGGGCGGCGCAACCAAGTCCTTTGGCCTGGTGCTCCCCCGTCTCGATCACGGCTTTTCGCTCCAAATCGCCAGCGGCGCCCACAACGAGGCCCGCAAGCACGGCTACGACTTGCTCATCGCCAACGCCGATAACGACGATATTCTCGAGGACCATTACCTGCGCTACTTTATGGGCACCCAGATGTCCGGCGTCATGGTTCAGCCCATGGCATCCCCCGACTGGCACCCCGCCATGACCAAGATGCCCGTGCCGATCGTCCATCTGGACATCCATTGCTCCGAGCCCGGCTACTACGTAGCGGCCGACAACGAGGCCCAGGGTCGCATCATTGCCGAACTTGCCATCGCCCGCGGCGCGCACCATATTGTCGTCGTCGGCCGAGCAGCATTTATGCAACTCACCCTGCGCGTCCTTGGCATTCATAAGGCGCTCGCCCTGCACCCCGATATCAAGATCGAAGTCATCGACGCCGGCGAATGGAATACCGCCGCCGACGGCTACGGCATCGGCGCCCAAATCGCCGCGCGCCCCGCCGACGAACGCCCCGATTTTGTCGTCGGCCTGACCGACGTGCTGGCCTCGGGCGTCATCTCGGCGCTGGTCGACAAAGACATCGCCGTCCCCGGGCAAGTACGCGTAGCAGGTTGCGATGGCAACCCACTCGCTTGGAGCGGATCGGTCCCGCTCACTACGGTAGCGCCCCCGGGCTACGAGATTGGCCGCAAGGGCGTTCAATTGCTCATGGAGCAAATTGAGAACAAGGCCCCGGCAAAGACCAAGCACGTCCACATCGGCTCTGCCGCGCGCACCGTCACCGCGGTCACGGCCATCGAGGACATCAACCGCCAAGAACTCGTGCGGCCGTTCCTGCTGGAACGCGCCAGCACCCAGGCAAGCAGCCAGACCGACGCCACGGCCATCAACCTCGGTGCGTATCTATAGCACGCCCGCAAGTATGCTAAGTCGCCGCTCAAGCAAAAGGGGCCCGACCATTGCCGGACCCCTTTTGCTTGAGCGCAAACGTGGGCAATTGCTCGTTTCAACACCGCAATTGTCTAGCGCACGGCCTTGACCGCCGCCGCCAGATCGAACAGCGTATCGAGCACGGCCTCGCAGCCATCCACCACGTCCTGCGGCAGCGGCACGATATCGGGGACGGCGAAGACATGGCATCCGGCCGTGATGCCCGAGACGCAGCCGTTGCGCGAATCCTCGACCACGGCACATTCCTCGGGAGCAAAGCCCGCGCGCTCGCAGGCGAGCAGATACATCTCGGGGTCGGGCTTGCCGTGCACGACGTCCTCGCCACACGTTACCGTTTCAAACTTGTCAAAAAGACCGACCATCTTAAGGTTGCGCTCGGCCGTAACGAGGCGCGACGACGTCGCTAGGCCCACGTGATAGCCCGCAGCTAGCAGCTCGTCTAGGCACTCGGCGGCGCCGGCCTTAAGTTCCAGTTCGGTCTTGACCATCTCGTCGCGAATCTCCTTGTGGCGACGATAGATCGCCTCGGTGGTTTCGTGGCTGCCATAATGCTTATCGAGGATGTCCATAACATCGGGCAGCGTGCGGCCGATAAACTGATGGATCAGCGCTTCATCAATCGCGAGCCCCAGCTCAGCGGCGCCTGCCTTCCAGGCCTTAATCCCCAAACGCTCGGTGTCGACCAGCGTTCCGTCCATGTCAAAAATAACAGCCTTGATCATATCGGCCCCCTCACCGGATTGTGTTACTGTCACTCTACCGCACTTTACAAACTTGTATATAACGTATATAGCATATTGCACTTTCGTTACATAGATAGAAGACTTATGGCAAGTAACGCATTAGGATTATAGTTTTCGACCGAGTACTCAACGATAAGGATCGTTTCATGATTTTAGACACCACGGCACCCGCAGAGGAGCTTCAAGACAAGCTATCGGCGCTCGAACAGCTGCTTTTGGCATACGGGCGCGTGGCTATCGGGTTTTCCGGTGGCGTCGACAGCAGCTTTTTGGCCGCCGTATGCGCCCGCATCATGCCTACCAATACCCTCCTCGTCCATCTCACCACACCGCTCATCGGCACGCCCGAACAGGCCTCGTTTGAGCGGTCCGTTGATGGACAAGCCAATGAAGGGGCGCATTTTAAGCTCCCCGTGCTCAATCTTTCGGTTGATCAGCTGCAGCTCCCCCAAGTAGCCTGCAACGATGCTAATCGCTGCTACCACTGCAAGCACGCCGGCTTTACCGCCATCGTCAACCACGCCAAGTCGCTCGGCTTTCCCACCGTCATCGATGGCAGCAATGCAAGCGATCGCGGTGACTACCGCCCCGGCATGCGTGCGGCAGAAGAGCTCGGCGTACGCTCACCCCTTATGGAGGTCGGCTTTACCAAGGACGAAGAGCGCGAGCTACTGCGCGCATGGGGCTATCCCGTTTGGAACCTGCCGGCGGGAGCATGTCTTGCCACCCGCGTCCCCACGGGCGAGGAGCTTACACGCGAGAAGGTCGATTTAATCCGCGCCTGCGAGGATTACCTGCACGATCTTGATCTGGCACAGGTACGCGCGCGCTTGGTCGGCGGCTGCATGCATATCGAGGCCGCACCCGCAGATGTCGCCAAGATTGCTGCCCTCGGTGGCAACGCCGTCGACGACAAGGGCAAGACCCCGCTGCCCGCCGCCATCGAGTCCGCGCTGCGCGAGCTGGGCTGCGACCATATCTCCCCCGAGGTCACCCCCTACATTCACGGCAACATGAACCTGTAGGTTGCGCCGTTTTACAAACGGCGCAGCTGCGCGGCGCTGCGCAGGCCCCGGGCACGGCAATCTGACGTTCAACTTCACGGGCGCGACCAAAAGGTCAGCGCCCGCTTGTTTCACGTCACCTTACCGCACCCGGAGCCTGCTCGCTCACATATGCTCAACCTGGACTGCGTTAACTGACCCACCAAAACGGGACAGGCTTATTTTGGCAGGTTTTATCTGGGGAAATATCGCAAGACAATCACCCCTCTAGCACCCATCCAACTTCGAGAGACACTAGAGGGGCGACTCGGCTGCATCTACTTCTTCCGATATCGGCGATTGCGGCTCGTCGATGAACCCATTACTTCAATGAGCCCTTTATCCGCCATTTTTGGCAGATGGTAGCTGACGGACGAATTTTGGCATTCCGTCTCTCTAAAACAATAGATTTATCTCTCTAACTTTAGAGAGATAAGCGCCTTGTTTTAGAGAGACATTAAGAGAGATGTATCGAATTCGCTGCTAGATTGCCTAATGCTATCTCTCTAACCAACCTTCTCTTTAGAGAGACATTTAGAGAGACGAGTGCGACCTCTCTAATCATGGGCTCCACTCTTTAAGGTGCACACTTCCTAACCGTGCCCTAAGTTGCGGTGAAATAGTCCCCGATTAACCTGCCAAAAAGGGACAGGTTTGTTTTGGCAGGTTTTATCTGGGAAAACGCAAACAGGGCCACGACACCTATACGGCGTCGCGGCCCTTTTCCTTGGAGAAGGATCGATTGATTGAACGGGATGACCGTTCTAGTCTTCGAGTCCGCTATTGATGAGCTCCGCAATCTCAACGGGATCGGTGCTCGCACGCACCTTGTCACGGAAACCGGCGTCCATCAGCATCACGGCAGCCTTGGAGAGCAGACGCAGGTGCGTGGTTCCAGCCTCGCCGGCGGGCACGTACAGCGCGAGCGCAACATCGACGGGCACCCCATCGAAGCTCGGCCATTCAACGGGCTCGACCAGCTTAAGCACGGCAACGCCCGGCGTGTGAATCGCGTCGCTTTTGGCATGCGGAACGGCAAAACCGGCGACAAGGCCGGTCTCGGCCTCGTTCTCGCGAGCAATAAAGGCCGCCTCTACGGCAGATACGTCATCGGCAAAGCCGAGCTCGATGGCCTGCTCGGACAAATAATGCAGGGCGTCCTCGCGCGAGGCGGCGGTATACCCGATCGTCACTTGGTTGGCAGATACAAATCCCATGGAAACCTTCTTTACAACACGGACCTGACCGCAGCTTCGATGCCGTCGGCGTCCAAACCGTACTTATGCAGCAAATCGACCGCAGGGCCGGACTCGCCGTATACATCGTGCACGCCGACGCGACGCATCGGCACTGGATGCTGCTCCGCGAGCACCGAGGCAACGGCCTCGCCAAGACCGCCGATAATCGAATGCTCC